>CAZLHN010000007.1:0-14362 GCA_964559665.1 uncultured Candidatus Saccharibacteria bacterium | reverse complement strand
GGCGGAGGTGGTGCGTATTCTGCTATTACTAACCTCCCTCTCGTAGCAGCAGCGACCGTCAATATTCATCTCGGCTCTGGCGGTGCTGCGGGTACAGGTTCTGGTGCCGGGAGTGCTGGCGGAGACACTTGGTTTAACGGTACAACGCTCGCCAATTCATCGGTAGGAGCTAAGGGTGGTTCTGGTGGTACCAATGCTTCGGGCGCCCCTGCAGCTGCTGGAGGCGCCGCCGCTTCCGGTGTTGGCACGACTAAGTTTTCTGGTGGATCCTCTGGTGCTCTTGGTGGCAATAATGCAGGTTCTGGCGGCGGCGGTGCAGCTGGCCCATCTGGCGCAGGGCATCAAGGCGGTGGTAGCCCAACTAGTTCGGGCTCCAATCGTGGTGGTGGTGGCGGCGGCGGCGCTGGTGGCGGATCTGATTCCGCTACTGCCTCGACGAATAACGGTACCGCTGGCGGTAACGGTAAAAACAGTTCTGCCGGCGGCGCCGGGGGTACTTCCAGCGTTCCTGCTGGCGGTGCTGGTTCGGGCGGCAGCGGCGGCGGTGGCTCCTATGGAAATCCGTCAGGAGTATCAGGTCGTGGCGGCGATGGTGGCGCGGGTACCGACTGGGATGCAACCCATGGGGCTGGCGGTGGCGGTGGCGGCATAGGTAATGGTTCTTCAGGCACCGGCGGTCCAGGTGGCGCAGGCGGGTTATATGGCGGTGGTGGTGGCGGCGGTGCCAACGACGTTGGAGAAGTAGGCGGTGCCGGCGCACAGGGAATTATCGTGATCACCTATACTCTCGCCGGAGGAGACCCTCTTGTTGCGACGGCCATCAATAACGACTCCGATAACATCAGCGTTGATTGCGGATATGTATCAACCTTTAACGGGGTTTCTACGAGTACCTATACGACCGGCAGTGGATGTGAGACTAGGCCGGACACGAATAAGACGTACAGCATTACGACCACGCTTAACGACCTTGGTTTGAATACATATTCAGCGCAGATAAAAACCTCCAATTACTCCAGCTACAACGGCTACGCTTCGGTGAATGTAACGGTGACCTGCTGGGACCACTCACATCAGGTGAGCAACTCCTGCGTGTGCGACCCGCATTACAGCCAGCAAGGCAACTCCTGCGTGCTCGACGAGTGCACCAACAACGCGCTCTTCCCGGGCATACAGGCGACCGTGCCGCCGGGCTGCGTGCAGTCCACCGACGGCGCATATACCTGCTCCGCGATACCGGGCTCGGGGTATGTCGCCGGCGGGGGAGAATGCGCGCCTCCGGGACCGCCATCCAACATCGTTCTCTCGTTTACTCCGTCGAGAGTGCGCAGCGGCGAGAGCACTACAGTGACGTGGAGCGGTACTAATGTGCCCGCACAGTGCACCATATCGAGCAACCCGCCCATCGCGGGCCTCCCGCTTGACGTTCCTTCTACTATTACCGGAAACGCTACCGGAGTGTCGATCGGGCCCGTCACGCAGAATACGAACATCATGCTTACTTGCCCCAGCGTCGTGAGCGGCAACGGCACAGCCACAAAAGCGGTAGGCCTCATCCCCGTGTATCAGGAAATTTGATTTCCGTGCCTATCGTAAAGAAGATATCCGGGTTCCTCCACCTGTATCGGCTCGATGTATGCGTCATTTTCTTCTTCCTTTACTTTCTGGGAAGCTATGTAGCTGCCGGTTTTTATTTTAACCTTCCAGGTACTCTTCTCGTCGCGATCCTGATTTCCGGGATCTCGATCAATTTTATTTACGTGCTGAATTCGTGGTCTGATGCCGATATCGATAAAATAAACAAGCCGGAGCGCCCAATCCCATCCAATATTGTTAGTAAATCCCAGGCTTTCACCTATGCGCTCATGTTGCTCGCGCTATCCCTGGCATATCCGGTCATCTTGTTCGGTGTGACCTCGAGAGCAGCTCTTTTCCTATTGTTTCCCCTTGCCGGAATCCTGTATTCCAACCCGGTATACAGCTTTAAGAAGCGGAAGTATCTCGCTCTATCCCTGATAACAGCCACGGCATTCCTTGTTTGCTTTCTTGGATATAGTTCCAACAACGGTGCTATCAGCCCGGTATTGCTCGTATCCACCTGTATGTTCATTGCAAGTTGTGTTGCCATCGTGCCGCTCAAAGACCTCCCCGATGTTGAGGGCGATGCAGCTGGCAATGCGGACAATTGGTTTAAGAAAGGCGGGCAGCGGAAGAGATTTTTCTTCTCTGCGCTTTTCCTGGCAGCATCCGCTATCCTCGGTTTCTTACTAGCAGATGCATATCTCGAAGCAATTACTCTGATGAATCTCGCGTATTTTCTTATTTTGCTTTGGGTATTCCATCGTTTCGCCATCACTATGAAAAAGTTCTATCGCTCTCTTTTGCTGGGCATTGTTCTTGATGCAGTGGTGTTTTGCGTATGGTACGCTTTGCTCCATGTGGGGCTTTTTACGTAGCATATACCGCTCCGTGGAGCGCAGCAGATATAAGGTACTGGGGCTGATATGCTTTGCCGCGTTTTTTATATGTCTGAGGGTTCTTCTGGAGGCGATAAGCTCCGGTTTGTTTATGAAGAGCGATAAAATCCTCATAGCATTCGTATGCATCCAGTATCTCCTTTGGTTTGGTTCCACATACCTGATGGTGCTTGCGTGTTTCCGGTATGTTGCGCGGGTTCCGCTGCGGTTAGCGGTTTACCTGCTCCTGTCAACCGTAATCCTGCTGGTTCCCATTCTAAGCGCGGCTCTCGTCGGGGCGCACACGCAGTTCGTCTTTTTGTCGTACAACGACCCAGGCGTGTTGCAGTCGATTGCGACCCTGATGTATACCAGCCCGGTAAACCACAACCTATTCTATGAGATAGTGCTGGTAGTCATTGGCGTGCCGATAATCGCATACTTCTTTTGCAGGGATATCCTGCGCTCGCTCGCTACGCTGGCGTGCATATACGGCGCTCTGGCGTTCATACAGGCTTTCCTGTATGTCTGCAGCGTTCAGCAATGCGTGTTCGTAGTCGGTAGCGATATCCCCATCTCCATATTCCTATGCTTCTATTCCATCGTGCTTACCGGCGGGTGGATAGGAGTGCTCTTCTTCCCGGAACTCCGCGAGCATCTGTCGGCGGATGACACGATCTTTACGCAGACAAATCTTATGCATGCCTTCGTTCTCATTATTCCGTACGGGATAGTCGCCATGCTTATGAGCGGCAACGCCATCGACCTGGCGTTTCTATTTCTCTCGTACTTTATCTCCTTTTATGCCGGGTTATTTA
Source organism: uncultured Candidatus Saccharibacteria bacterium (assembly GCA_964559665.1). Taxonomy (GTDB): domain Bacteria; phylum Patescibacteriota; class Minisyncoccia; order Phycocordibacterales; family SBAW01; genus GWA1-54-10. The sequence goes on along the minus strand of CAZLHN010000007.1, from coordinate 11,088 downwards.
TCTACAAGCACTGGCGGGAAAAGAGTCTTTTGGGCCTGAATGCGTTTCTCGCCATGTACGAAGGCCTGATCCTAGCGACCTTTGCCCTGACATGCTTCAGGTTCTTCGTGGGCTGATCTAGCTCCTAGTGGTCACAAGTCGAATTTTCTCGTCAGAAAATTCACTCGCGACCCCGACTCGCGGCCCAGCAAGTGCTGGGCAACGCTGCGCCTAGCACACAAGCGCAAAACCTGCCGAAGGGCAGGTTGTTGCGTCATGTGTGCTCCCGGTAGGAATCGAACCTACATCACGAACTCCGCAAGCTCGTGTCCTATCCATTGAACGACGGGAGCGCTCAATAACCCTTTGAGCTTACAACTAAACTATATTTTTTTCTAGAGGCCGAAGATTTGCGCCAAATGCTCGCCGACATGCGGGCCCTGCTCCTCTTCGGCCACATGCTGCTTCAAATGAGTGCGCACTACCTCGGCCTGGGACTGGTCGTCGAGCTCCAGAGAGAAATGCGGCGCAAGCACGCCGCGCATGGTCATGAAAAGGCGCGGGTCTTCCGCCTCATGCTCAACCCAAAACGAGTGTATCGCAGAAAAGGGGTAGCGCGTACCATCGATCGAGAGGCCGCGATTGTCTATGTAGACCGTATGCTCGCGGGGCCCGCGCGCGGCAAGGAATCCTATCGAGGCCGATCCAAGCGCGATGACGACCGCGAAAAGCAGATTGCCGAAAAAAATCGAGATGCCGATTACGGCAAGCGCGCCGACCCCGAGCGTCCAATACCAGTCCGCCGAGCGCTCATGGTGCTCGTGGCTTATGACCGTCCAGGACATGTCTTGTGTATCCCCAGGCATGTTCTCTTCAGTATACCACCGTGCCGCTGGTATACTCATTGTATATGAAGACAAAATCCATTCCGCAGGGCCTCAATGCTACTAAACCGGTCCTGGGGCTCGGCACTTGGCAGCTAACGGGGAAGGAGTGCATACGCGGCGTCGAGGCCGCGCTCCGGATGGGCTATGCGCATATCGACACGGCCGATATCTACGGCAACCACCGTGAGGTGGCGCAGGGCATCGAAGACTCGGGTGTCGCCCGCGGAGACTTTTTTCTTACTACCAAGGTATGGAACAATATGCACAAACACGACGACGTTATCGAGAGCGGCGAGCGGTTTCTTGAGGAGCTCGGCGTCGAGTATGTCGACCTGTTGCTTATCCACTGGCCCATGCGCAATGTGCCGGTGGAGGAGACGCTCAAGGCCATGGACGAGCTGAAGTCGCGCGGCATCACGCGCGCCGTTGGCGTATCAAACTTTACAATCCACCACATCGACGACGCGCTCAAGTCGGGCGTCGAAATAGTAAATAATCAGGTAGAGATTCGCCCGACCCTAAACCAAAAAGCCCTCCGCGATCATTGCGCGGCAAACAACATCTCCGTTACTGCCTACTCCAGCCTGCGCGGGGGAGACACCGAATCGCCGCTTATTGTCGAGCTTGCGGGCAAATATGGCAAAACCGCACCGCAGATAATAATCAATTGGGTGATTGCACGCGGCATGATCGCAATACCGAAAAGTTCGAAAGTGGAGCGTATCAAGGAAAACTTCGAGGCGATGGATTTTGAGATAGAAGAAGCGGACTTGGCGCGGATAGACGCGCTTCCACAAAAAAACCGCAGCAATAATCCGTCCTTCGGCGACTTCGACTACTAGTTATCCGCGCACCCGATACTCGTTGACGGTGTTGTGCGCCATGCGGGTCGGCTCCGGCAGGCGGTGCTTGATGACGCAATTTTTCACGATCTCGATCGACTCCTCAAGTGTAATCAAATGCCCGGGGGAGACGAATACCGGCTTTACCCCAAGCTTGGTGCGCAGCGCGGCTCCTATAACCTCTGCTTTGTTGTAGGGGTCATACATATATGAAACAGAGCCCCTCTCCTCCGCAGGCTCTTTATACACGCCAATCAAAACGCTTTTTGCACAGCCGATCGTTGGCACATCGAGCACCAGCCCCAAGTGCGATGCGATACCCATGCGTCGCGGGTGCGCTATGCCGACGCCGTCTACTACGATGACGTCGGGCTTTTGCTTCAGCTTGGCCCAGGCTTTAACCAGCATCGGTATCTCGCGGAAGGAGAGCAGTCCGGGGATATAGGGGAAGCCGATCGTATCTTTAACCACCGAGTGATCAATCATGCGCAGCTCGGGGTAGGAGAGCGTCACAAACCCGGCGAAGCCGTCTTTTGCAAACATGTTCATGCTCACGTCCGCGCCGCCTACAAGATGCGGTGGTTTTTTGAGCGGCACGAGTTTAATCTGCGCGCGTAACTCTTTTTGTATAGCAATTGCCGACTTTGCGGTCCCGTCCCACTTGGCGAATGTATCCTGAACCATAGGGGACAGTATACAAAATCAGGCCTTTTTCTTTGTCGGTTTCTTTTTGGCAGCGCGGACAGGCTTCATGTCGTCCGCGACGCGCCATAAGTACCACGACGCGGCGGTCGCGTGCGCACGCCAGGGTTTTGCCAGAGCCTCCATCTGTTTTTTGTTGGGTAGCTCGCGCATGCCGTATGCGGCTTGGAAGCCCTTGCGGATTGCGAGGTCGCCCGTCGGCAAAATGTCGGGCCGGTAGAGCGTGAATATAAGCACCATGTGCGCGGTCCACTCTCCGATGCCTTTAACCTGCACCAGATGATCGATGATTTCTTGCGAAGACATTTTGGGAAATCGCTTTTCGTCGATCGTGCCGTCGAGATATTTCTTGGCGAGATCTTTCACATACATCGCCTTTGCAGCAGAGAGGCCCGCTTTGCGGAGCTTGCTGGTCGGTGTTTTGAGCACGAGCGCGGGAGTCGGCTTATTCCTGGGGTAGAGTGCCTGCACGCGTGCAAGGATAGAGGCCGCCGCCTTGCTTGATATCTGCTGCGAAACGATAGAGCGCAAGAGCGAAGCAAATACGCCGCGCGAGTTCATATGATAGCGAGTCAAGTCCATATGGCCGTGAGCCTTCACTAAGGCAGCGAGCTTTTTGTCAGCCCGTATGGCCTTAATAGATTCAGAAAAATCCGGTTGTATGCGGCTGCGCGTCATACGAGCAGTCTATACAATTAACCTGTTGATGAAAAGAAAAGCGCCGCTCCCAAAGTGGAGCGGCGCTGATTGCCGGGGCGGCTAATAAAGCTTGATCCAGCCGTTCGGTAAAATCTTCACGTGATGAGCCTCGCGGATGCCCTTCATGTTGATGGGCGGCTCGTCGATGGTCCAGCTCATGCTGACGTAGTTACCGATCTTGATGTGATCGGTGTTGCACACCATCGGGTTATAGAAGATGTGCTTGCCGATCTTGGTCTCGGTGGCGTAGCAGTCCTCGATCGCCACGCCATTCTGGTCGGTAACCTGCCCGGTAGGGGCGGGGCTCGTCCAGATCACCGTACCGGCGTCGTCGGCGTGTGCGGCAGCGGGAAGCGCCATCAGCAATGAAAGAGCAAAAAGCGTCCTGAGCATCCTGTCCTCCATGGGTTCGTGATGCGCCGATACTCTACTATAAAAATCTATTTAATCAAGAATTTTTTACCGATTGCACTCCATGGCAGATGCATAGCGGATTCCGGAAATTTATTAAGTACCCACTGTGTGTAACTGTTGCTGTTGGGGCCAAGAGTGCGATACTCCTGACAGAACGGGTAGAGCGTAGGAGAGTTTTGTATAAAAGCCAACATGCGCTGTGCTAATGAATCCTCGCTACCCTCGATACGGCCTATCAAACTACTTTTCCATCTAGGCGCTCGCATATACGGAAGTATCGAGATGCCCTGCGTCGGGAGCCACAAGTTTACTGTCAGATGACCCCAGGCGCCTTCGCCTTTTTCTTCAGCAAAGTTTACTTCCCAGCGTGAGACAATACCTTTTCTGTTGATAACAAACCAGGAATGCCGGGCAAAGTTGAAGGGGATAAACGCAGGACAAGTAAACAAAAATACCTGGTACGAATCGCTTTTCAGAAGTTTTTGGAATTCCAGTTCAGTCATATGCTTCATTCGAGGAACGATGCCTATTATAAGCTCTCTGGCGAGTTTCTTATCATGATACGATTAAGCAGAGTTTTGATGATAAGGAAAATCTTACTTTGCATACTTGTTGTTTTTGGTGGCTTATTGCTGTACGCGAGTACTTTTGTCGTCCCGTACAACCAGCTCTTGCGGAACGTAGACCCGAATATTATTACCGACGTTGCGCGCTTATATCCTACCAAAGTGGTCACCGTCGACAGGCCGACCCGCATAGAGCAATTGCAGGCAGTGCTTGCCGATGCCCGCACGCGTCGCCTCAAGGTCTCTATCGCGGGGAGCCAGCATAGCCAAGGCGGGCAGACCTACTACCCAGGCGGAGTAGTGATTAACATGAAGGATTTTAACCAGGTGCTGAGTCTTTCTACAACGACCAGGCAGATCACGGTCGAGAGCGGCGCAACGTGGGACCAGATACAGCAGTACATCAATCCGTACGGCCTCGCGGTCAAAGTGATGCAGTCGTCGTACGTGTTCACCATAGGCGGTACACTTTCCGCAGACGCTCATGGCCGGGATCTCGACGAGACGTCTGTTGTCGATACGGTCGTGTCATTCCATCTCATGCAGGCGGACGGCAGCATCATCAACGTGAGCCGTACCGAGCACCCCGAGCTCTTTAAGCTAGTGATAGGCGGGTACGGCATGTTCGGCATTATCCTAGACGCGACAATACAGCTGACCGACGACGCCGTATACAAGCACGAATCGGTAACGCTCGACTATAAAGATTTCCCCGCGTACTTCGATTCGATCAAGAACGATCCGAATATCGGCCTCATGCTTGTACGACCCTCAATCGACCCGCGACCCGACCAGTTTTTGCGCGAGATGGTCGTAAGCACATGGGTCAAGACCGACCAAAACCCGCCCGACATACATACGCTCGGGCAGGAGCAAAACGTCATCCGGGACAAATTCTTCTTCGGGCTTTCGCGCGATTTTAACTGGGCAAAAGAGCTCCGCTGGTATTTGCAGGAAAAGATCATCGAGCAGGGCGGCAGCGAATACGTTTCGCGCAACAATGCGATGCGGCCGCCGGAAACGCCACTGGAGTTTTTGGATTATTATTCTCCCACCGACACCGATATCATCCAGGAATATTTCGTCCCGGAGCAGAATTTCGTACGCTTTATGGATGAGTTCCGGAGCATCCTCCAGAGTGGCAAGATGGACGTGATCAGCTCCACTATCCGCTTCGTCAAGGCGAACGACGAGACCTACCTTTCGTACATGCCGAAGGAAGACGGCTTTTCGATCATACAGATGAGCAACGTCGGGCTTTCAAAAGACGCTCAGGCGCATGCGAGCGCCGTAACCCAACAGCTGGTCGACGCGGCGATCAAATACAGCGGCAGCTACTATCTCACATACCAGCTTTACCCGACGAAGGCACAAATGTACGCGGCATATCCCAACGCTCCGTACGTATTCGCCCAGAAATTAAAGTATGATCCGCAAGAGCTCTTTTACAGCGAGTTCTATGAAAAATATGCCAAATAAATTCAAACGCTGGCACAAGATATCTCTCACGGTTGTCCTGCTTCTCCTGGCTGGCACATGGTATCTTTTCGTATACGATCCGCCATACAGCGGCCCAATTACTAAATCGGCTCAAACGCTCGTGTTTGCTCATCGCGGCGGCGGCTTTTACGCGCCCGACAACAGCATGATGGGGGCCGAAGCCTCGATGGCAGAAGGGTTCAATGGAGTGGACATGGATGCGCAGCTCACCAAGGACGGTCAGATCGTTATCTTCCACGATCTCAGCGTTGACCGGTTGACCGCCAGCACCGGCCGCGTATCGGATAAGACGGCCGCAGAAATGCTCGCGCTCGACGTCGCTCCGAAGTTCAAACCCGGCATGACGGGCGCATACGTGGATACGTTCGACGATTTCGTAAAAAATATATCGCCCAAGGGGATACTCATGGTCGAGCTCAAAGTGACAGGCCTGCAAAACACCGGTATAGAGCAAAAGGCGGCGGATATAATCAAAAAATACAATGCGTACGATCATGTCTATCTCAGCTCCTTCAATCCTTTCGTGCTCTGGCGGCTCAAACATATTAACCCCCAGATACACACCGTTCTTATCTTTATGGATACCGACTGGAACGCGCAACTCATTGCGGAGATAAAACCATCCGATTACGTTGACCTGCCATGGTTCCTGCGCAACGAATACATCCGCACCGCGATCCGCAAGATAATCAAGCCCGACCTCCTCAGCGTCAATATCGCCGTCGCGACCTCGACTATCGATAAGCTACAGAAAAACGGCTGGCCTATTTTCCTCTGGACTCCTGAAACGGCACCCGATATCACGGCGGCGCTTGCCCGCCACCCATACGGCGTCATATCCGACGAACCGCAGCTGACCCGCACTCTAGAACATGCTCAATAATCCGGATTTTCTTGTGGGCCTTACCGACCTCCTATTGTCTATCGAGGCCTGCATCTTCGCGGTGCTATATCTGAGACGGTCTTCGGCACCGCGGGCTCTCGTGGTAGCGTTCTTTATTCTTCTTGGCGCGGCATCATTCTCCGGAGCCATATTCCATGTGTTCTTTCCGCTTAAAGTCGCTACAAGCGGCGGCTGGATAGTATGGCTTATCGTTACCGCCTCGACAGGCCTTACGGCAATCGCGCTGTGGGCTCTGGCGATCTGGGGGATATCCGGCAAACGCTCCCTCTATCTTGTTGCGTATATCGGCCCCGTACTTTTTGCAGCGTTCATGTATTGGATCGTGGTGATCGACTACCACTACGGCACCGTTATCGCGTTTTATGCACCCGCGCTTGTGGCATTTGGAGGTGTTGCGTTCTATAAGGCCCTGCAAAAGAAGGCCGGCTGGGGCCAGCTATTTTTGGGAGTGGCGTTGTCGGCGATTGCGGCTTTGGTGCAGCTTTCAAGCCTTTCGGTCATGGGGTTTGACCACAACGCGCTCTATCATCTGCTTCAAGCAATCGCACTATTTGTATTGTACAGAGGGTTTTGCCAAGTACGTGGCTAAATACTAGCGGAGGGGGTGAGATTCGAACTCACGGTGCCTTGCGGCACGCCTGTTTTCAAGACAGGTGCACTAGACCACTATGCGACCCCTCCTTATATAGAAGACAATACACTCTTTATCCGTTATGCTCAAAGGGTGAAATATCTTGGGATTGATTACGGCACCAGGCGCATCGGCGTGGCAGTATCGGACGACACGGGGTCAGTCGCTTTTCCGCTCACAGTTGTGCCGAGCGATGGGGACGCGCTCTCGCACATTGCCACGCTCGCTAAAGAAAACAACGCTGAAACTATCATCGTAGGCGAGTCGTTTAATTTTAAGGACGAGCCAAATGAGGTGATGGAGGATATCGAGCAGTTCAAGAAGGATATTGCCGAATTAACGCAACTCCCGGTGGAGTACGAACGCGAGCTCTTCACCAGCGCGCAGGCCGCGCGGCAGTTCGCCCCCGACGGCTCGCGCAAAGAGATGCCTTCGCAGGAAAAACTGGATGCGTCGGCCGCAGCGCTGATACTCCAGGGCTATCTCGACCGCACCCGCAAAACAAGCTAAGATTTTTACATGCCTGAACCGATATCAATAGACGACTTCAAAAAGGTCGAGATCCGCATCGGCGAGATAGTCTCTGCCGAAAAGATCGAAGGCAGCGAAAAGCTTCTGAAGCTCAAAGTGAACTTCGGTACGGAAGAGCGCCAGGTGCTCTCGGGCATATCCGCGTACTTCCCAAACCCCACTGACCTGGTGGGGAAGAAGTGTCCGTTCGCGACCAACCTCGCCCCGCGCATGATGATGGGGCTCGAGAGCCAAGCGATGATCTTAGCCACCGGTGGCGATGGCGAGACGCCCTTCGCATTATTTGAGACGACCGGCACTCCGGGCGCGCTCGTTCGTTAATTTATATGCCACACCCGGTCGAAGCATGGCACGAAAAGCTTTGGCAGCGCTTTGTCGCGCTCGCGCAAGGCCCCCATGCGCTCGTCTGGCTCGCACTATTTGCACTTTTTGACCCGATCTTCTTTCCGATACCGCCGGAGGTATACTTGGCCGCCTTGATGCTCGCGCATCCCAAGCGCTGGAAAGAGTATCTGGTTATCTGTATTTCGTTCTCTGCGCTTGGCGCGGCGATAGGGTACTTTGTCGGCGCGTTCCTCTTCCACCAATTCGGTCTGCCGCTCCTGCACTTTTATCATCTCGAGGCGGCGTTCCGCGATGGGCGGCACATGCTCATGGGCCACGTGCTTATCGGCATGGTGCTCGTGGCTTTCTCGCTCATCCCCGAAAAGGTCGTGGTGCTCGCGGCCGGGTTCCTCGGCGCATTTTTCCCCGCGTTTATCATCGGGTTCTTCATCGGGCGGGCCTTGCGGTTGGCGCTTATCGCGTACCTAATGCACCGCTTCGGGACAAAGATGCTGGACGTCGTCAAAAAATACTTTTTCTGGTTCACCGTTCTCCTGCTGCTCATACTGGCGTATTATGGTATTGTGCATTTCCACCTGATGCACTTGTAGGAAAGGAATGCCTTCGTAGCTCAATGGATAGAGCAGCGCTCTTCTAAGGCGTTAATGTAGGTTCGATTCCTACCGAGGGCACAAGGGTATACGGAGTAGGGCAGCGGCGCGGGCGATTAGCTCAGTTGGTAGAGCAACTCTTTTACACAGAGAAGGTCACAGGTTCGAGTCCTGTATCGCCCACACGTAGTTATATAGAGTATGACCGAACAAACATCCCCTGCCTGCATTGGTATTATCCTTGACGGCAACCGCCGCTGGGCAAAAGCCAAAGGCATCGCTGCGCTTGAGGGCCACACCGAAGGGCTCAACAACCTTGAACGCGCGGTTGGATGGGTGCGCGACGCCGGAGTAGAGCATCTGGTCGTCTATGCATTCTCAACCGAGAACTGGAGCCGCCCGCAGCAAGAGGTGTCGCACTTGATGGGGCTCATTCTCCAGGTGGCGCGCGAGCAGATACACCGGCTCATCGAGCAAAAAGTGCGCGTGCAATTTATCGGCCAGCGCGAGCGCCTGTCCGCCGACGTGCGCGCTGCAGTCGAACAGATAGAAGGGGATAGCAAAGATGGAAATTTTACGCTGTGGGTCTGCCTCTCCTACGGCGGCCGGGCGGAGATTGTAGAAGCCGCGCGCAGGCTGCAGCAAAGCGGCGAAGAAATCACCGAAGAATCTTTCGCAAAAAACTTGTGGAGCGCCGGGATGCCCGACCCGGACATCATTATCCGCACGGGGGCGGCCGAGCGCCTCTCAAACTTTTTGCTTTGGCAGTCTGCCTACTCGGAGCTGTTTTTTACCGACACATTGTGGCCCGACTTCTCGGAAGCCGAATTAAAGCGCATACTGATTGAATATGGAACAAGAGAGCGACGCCGGGGCAAATAGTCTGCCCGACACAGCCGAGCCGGTCGTCCTCTACGAAGACAAGGACATCATCGTGCTCGACAAGCCTGCCGGCCTTGCCGTGCACGCCGATGGGCGGCACGAGCGGGCAACGCTCGTGGACTGGCTCTCCGTCAATTATCCGGAGCTAAAAGGAGTGGGGGAGGAACAGACGCTCAGCGACGGCACGATTATCGACAGACCCGGCATCGTGCACCGGCTCGACCGGCTCACGAGCGGGGTCATCGTTGTGGCGCGCACGCAAGCATCTTTTGAGTTTTTAAAAAGCCAGTTCCAGGCCCGCGAGGTAAAAAAGGTCTACCGCGCGTTTGTGTACGGCGCGCTCAAGGAGGAGCGCGGCATCATCGACAGGCCGATAGGTTCCGCGCGCGGGGGCCTGGGGCCGCGCACCGCGACGCGCCCGCACGGGGTCGAGCGCGACGCGCAGACCGTGTATCGCGTTATTAAAAACGGCCGCGATGCTGCATACGTGGAGGCATTCCCCAAGACCGGCCGCACGCACCAGATCCGCGTGCACTTTTCTGCAATCCAGCACCCCTTGGTGTGCGACACGCTCTACGCACCCAGCCGCAAGCCGATATTAGGCTTTACCCGCTTGGCGCTCCACGCGTACTCCGTTTCCTTTAAGCACCCCGACGGCAGGGCGGTTGTCTTTGAGGCGCCGCTGCCGCCCGATTTTGTGGAGGCTGAGCGGCAATTGCAGGCGTCGTGAAGCCGTGTTAGAGTGTTCAGGCAATGAAATCCGCAGTCAAAGTCTCGCCGGTCAATATGGAAGAGCGCGTAGCCTTGGGGCTCCGTGCCGGAGATACCGTGCGCGTCTGGCAGAAAATCGTCGAGCTCAAAAAGGGCAAGGCCGCCAATAAAAAGGAAGTGACGACCAAGAATGTCCGCCGCCAGGCGTTTGAAGGCCTGGTCCTAGCGGTCAAGCACGGCAGCGAGCCCGGCGGCATGTTCACGGTGCGCCGTGTGGCCTCGGGCGTGGGTGTCGAAAAGATCTTCCCGCTGTACTCGCCGACCATTGACTCCATCGAGGTACTGCGCCGCACAAGAGTGCGCCGCGCCAAGCTCTACTTTATCCGCGAGAAGGCCGCCCGTGACCAGAAGCGCGCGATGCGCAAAGCCCGCGCGTATACTGCCCCCGAGGCGGCAGCAGCAGCTCCCGCCGAGGAAGCGCTGGCAGCAGAAGCCGCTCCCGAGGCAGCAGCAGAATAATTTTACAAAAGAAGCCGGGCAAGAGCCCGGTTTTTCGTTTTGCGGAGCGGTTGAAAAGAGGGAGGATACTGCGTATAGTAGGAAAGCATTTCTCAATGCCCAGGTGGCGAAATTGGTAGACGCACTACCTTGAGGTGGTAGCTCCCGCAAGGGATTGGAGGTTCGAGTCCTCTCCTGGGCACAAAAAGACAGAATAATCTGCCCTGTGGCAGATTTTCTGCTTTTTGTGAGCCGGAACGATATTCCGCTAGTAAGCGGAATCGTGAGTCGGGGTCGCGAACAAATCTTGCGACGGCAAGATTTGATTTGTGACCAAAGTAAAAGCCTTTTGCACCTTTTATACTCTTACAGTATAGTGCCGACAGATCCACTGGGGGGAATAAATA
>CAZLHN010000006.1:0-14441 GCA_964559665.1 uncultured Candidatus Saccharibacteria bacterium | reverse complement strand
ACCGCGTCGCGACGCGCGAGATAGTCGTTGACCGTAACAACATGCACGCCTATATTCATGAGCGCGTTTAAATACGCGGGCAGGGTCGCCACCAGGGTCTTGCCTTCGCCGGTTTTCATTTCAGCGATGCCTCTGCGGTGGAGCACCAGGCCGCCCACAAGCTGGACGTCGAAGTGGCGCAATTTTACGGTGCGGCGCGCGGCCTCGCGCACGGCGGCAAAGGCCTCGGGCAGGAGGTCGTCGAGGGTCTCGCCGGCCGCAAGCCGGTTGCGGAAGTCATGCGTTTTCTGGCGCAGTTCCTCGTCGGAAATATCCTGGAGTGAAGCCTCCAAACGATTTACCGCGTCCACTGTCTTTTGGGCATCTTTGAGCGACGCGGCGGCTCCCGCGCCGAAGAGATTCTTAAGGGAAAACATGAGCAAATACTATACCACAAAAAGAGAAAAGCCGTCTCCCAGGAAGACGGCTTTTCTTTCGAGAGGATTCGCTCGGGCTGGTGCCCGAACGACAGCGCACTATCGGCGCTTCTTGGTAGCCTTCTTTTTCTTTGTCTTAGCCTTCTTTTTCTTGGCCATAAATTTGTGCGATAGACTCGCTATTAGGTTTCGCACCGATCGACCTTGTTTAGCGTGCGCTCGCGAGGGACGCACAGAAAACAAATGCTCGATGCCCTATACACTAGTATTGATGATTGCAGCGCGACATACAACGAAAAAACAAAAATATGTGTGGATAACTTCTTAGCGCGCAACGACCCGGACTTCGGGGCTTATTTCGATATGGATTGCGCTGCGCACGCGCGATTGGATTTCTTTCGCCAGATTTTTTACATCCGCGGAAGACGCGCCCTTGTCCGCTGCGATGACGAGCGCCTGCTTCTCGTACACACGCGCGGTGCCGATGCGCGTCCCCCGCAGATTGAGCGCGTGGTCGAGCAACCATCCGAGTGGCACTTTTATATCGTCCGATTCCGGCAAGGAAAAAAGCGGCATGCCGGGATACTGCGCGGTAAGCGCGTCGGCCTGCGCCTTCGGGACGACCGGATTTGTAAAGAAAGAGCCTGCAGTTCCCTCGAGCGTGAGATCGGGGAACTTGTTTTTGCGTATATCGATGACCGCTTCGCGGATATCGGGCAGACTCGGCGCCACGCCCTTAAACCGCTCGCTCAAATCCCTGTAGGACAGGTCGGGTGCGGGAGTGGCCGAGAGCGCAAATGCCGCGCACAACACGATCAATCGGCCGTCTTCTTTCTTAAAAATGCTGTCACGATAGCCAAATGTGCATTCGTCCTTGCTCAATGTCCGTACTTCTTCTCTTTGCGTGTCGTACACCTCAACCCACTCGAGCGTCTGCGACAACGCGGCCCCGTACGCCCCGATGTTCTGCACGACCGCGCCGCCCGCGGTGCCCGGGATCCCCGAGAGATTTTCGAGCCCCCACAGATTCTCCCCCGCTGCGCGCGCGACAAGGCCGTCCCAGCTCTCCCCCGCCCCCGCGATAAAAGTATTCTCCTTCTTCTCGATGCCTGCGACTTCTATCTTTATGACAAGTCCGTCGAAGCCCGCGTCGTCAAAGAGCGTGTTGGAGCCGCCGCCCAGAAAAAATACCTTCAGGCCTTTTTCTTTTGCAAAGACAAGCGCCTCCTGCAGTTCTTGTGTCGTTTTTGCGCGCGCAAAAAACGCCGCAGGCCCGCCTATCCCAAAGGTGGTTAAAGGCGCCAGGGGTACTTGTTCCTGTATATTCATTTTTTACTTGTGCACCGAGTGGGAAGCGGATGCGAGCTCCAAAACATTGTCATGATGTGAGTGCAGTCGCTCCCCACTCGATGCGCACCCTCATAGTATATCGTACAAACGAAAAACCCCCATTGTCTGGGGGCTTTCGTACAATGTTTTCTGAGCCCACATCGGGCACTCACATATATAAGTATAGCAAGCGCTCTACTGCTGTCCAGGCTTGAGCGCGCCGCTTTGTATCTGCGCGATTATCGCCTGCATCTGGCCGGCCTGGGCAGGGTCGATCAGGGATATCTGCTTGAGGGTGGCTATCGTATCGGCGCTGTCTCCGGAGACAAAGTATGCGCCCGCGAGGCCCAAAAGCGCGTTTGTATCCTTAGGAGCGCTGGACACGCGGAGCTTCCAGATGCCGATGACGCGGTCGTACTGCTTGGTGTTGGTATAAAGCTGAATAAGCTCATCGTTGTCCACGAGCACCGTGCCGAACTTTTCCGTAAGTACCGCGTCGCCCTGCGCCTTTTGCCCCGCATAGTAGAGCGCGCCGGCGTAGAGAATGCGCGCATCGTCGTAGGTGGGGTCGAGATCGAACGCCTTTTTAAGCACCGCGAGCGCATTAGCAGTGTCTCCCTCCTGGAGATAGGTGGTGCCGAGCTGGAAGAGTATCTGCTGCTTTTGCGGCGAGAGATCGGAGGCCTTTTTGAGATGCTTGAGCGCCTCGTCGGTCTGGCCGAACTGGAGCAGGAACACGCTCATAAAGAGTTCGAGGCGCGCATCATTCGGGCGCTCGAGGAGCATCTCGTCGCCGGCGGTGTGCGCAAAGGTATACGCGTTTGCTTTGGTGTCGGGGCTTACCGAGGTCGAAGGCGCAATGGAATTTGAGGCGAACTGGAAGAGCTGCTCGACGGTCTCCTGCTTGCCCAAAGGCCCATCCTGAAGCGCTGCCTGGAATGAAGCGAGATGCGCCTCCGGCGTGATAGTGGCGCCGGTCGTCGGATCGTTGGTCTGAAGCGCGTCGATGAGCGTCTGTGCGCGCGCGATGCCGCCCGCGTTGAGGAACCATGCACCGCCGAGTATCACTACTGCTGCAATAGGCGCGATGACGGCAACACCATGGTCGCCAATCGGTTTGGAGAAGATCATGTAGCGCGGCAGCGGCTTCCACGATATCCCGTGGATGAATGCGAGCACCAGGAAGAAGCACGCGAAGCTCATCAGGTCATGGAAGACCGTAAGGTTACTGAATCCGTATGCGGCCAGGAGTCCCAGAAACACTCCCTGCTCCGGGATAGTGAGGCTCGAGCGTACGATTGCCCACAGCGAAAGAACGAAGAAGGCCGCGTAGAGCAGGAATGCTGGTATGCCGCCGGAAACGAGCCAGTCGAGGAACTCGTTGTGCGTGCGATCAAACCATTGCTCCTGGTCGTACATGCTCGCCACGTAATATTTGTTGAACACGAAGTTGAAGTTTTCCTGTCCCCAGCCGAAGATCGGCTTCTCCATGGCGCCCGGGATGGCCATGTCCTCCCAGATCGTGAAGCGCGCCTGCGTTGTCTTGTCGCTCAGCGAGATGGAGGCGATGCGCTCGAGGGTCGGGCTATGCTGGACAAAAGAGGTATTGCGCAGCGCGAAGAATCCGCCACCCAAGAGTACGATCGCGGCCAGAAGCCCGAGCGACCACATGCGCAGCATCTTCCATTCCGATTGCGTAGCGCGCCATCCTATATACACTCCTGCGACGATGAGCCCCAGCACGACGCCGAGCAGGGCCCCGCGAGTCTGCGAGTAGAAGAGCGCCACGCCCTCGAGCACCAGCGCGATGCCATAGAGCGACTGCAGCCACGTTTTGCGCTCGCGGGTAAGCATGTAGAGCGTGATAAACACGCCGAAGAGCATGAACACGGCCACATATATGGCGTTGCCGAAGGTTGTGTCGATGCGCGCGCCGCTCTGGGACGACGGTGTAAAGCCGAATATATGGAGCAATTGAAAGAGCGCGTCGACGCCCTGCAGCGCCGTTGCCAGAATAAACACGTTAAAGAATTTGTCCCACCACTTTTCGGCCGTCAGGACCGCGCTCGCCATGATAAAGAGTGCGAAGACGTGCAGCACCGTGATGTAGCCGTCCATGCGCTCGAAGTTGCTCCAGAAGCTCTTTACCGGATCGACGCTCAGTATGGTGGCCAGCCCCATCCACAGCACGAACCCGCAAACCGCCCACATAAGCGGCGACGACTTAGGCCGATACTTGGGCTCGCGCGCGGCAAGCACGACGTATGCGAGCAGCATCAGCTCCACCAAGATGCGGAAGATGAAGTTCTTGCCCGTGATGTACGGGAAGAACATGTTCGGGATAAGGGTGCCGGAAGCGATGATAAAGGAGACGAAGGGCACGATGCACAGACCGCCGATAAGCACCCAGCGCAGGAATTTGGTGTATTGCATATCCTGAGAATATACCACGCGCTCGGGGCAAATTAAAACGCCTCGAGGCCCTGCTCGCGCAGCAAGGGAAGCGCCGTATTGTAGAACGAGTCGTGGCGCAGATAGTACGCAAAGGCCTCGCGGGCGCGGTTTTGCATGGCTTCAAACTCCTCGTTGCTTATCGATTTATAAAAATCTGCCACGATGTCGCCAAGCCTGTCTATCTCTCCATACGGCACGCGCAAAATAAACTTCGAGTAGTCGAGCGCCTTCTCAAGCGGCAGCACCATGTCGGTGTCTATCAGTATCGGGATTCTGCCCATATTGAGCGCGCGATAAAAGCGCGAGGAATAGTTGCCGTCGCCCTTGGGGCACAGCACGAAATCGGAGTCAATCACATTGTCGAGATATTCCTGGCGCATACGATCCGGATCGGGCGCCTCCTTGCCCGACTTGCCCGAGAAGGTATCGCGGATGATGAAGGCGGTGTCTACCCTGGGGTCGCGCGCGAGCGCATCCATCGCCTTGCGGCGGAAGTAGATGCCGCGCTTGAAAACGCGCATGTCCGGGTTGCCGGTCACAAGCGCCGCCGCGTCGAGCGCGGCGTTCTTGAGCGCATACTTGATGCGCCCGCCGAGAGAGTTAAGCTCGGCGTAGCCGCAAAAGCTCACGAGCGGCTTCTCCCCTTTTGCGCGCGGCACGAACGGGATCTTTGCGGAGAGATCTTCGGTTGTCGCGGGAGAAGCAAGCTCGCCCGGATTGACCGAGCTATATATAGAAGAGGCGAAGACGATGAAGCCCTCGACATGGAATTTGTACGAAAGGTCTCCGCCTTTGCATACGATGCCCTGCTTGCCGGCCGCTTCGCACACGCGGCGGACCTGCGTGAGATACGCGCGGGTCTTCTCGCCCATCTCGCGGACGAACTGCGGCACGAGCAGAAAATCCGCTTCTTCTATAGTGCCAACCAGCTGCACCGAAGGATAATTGAGCAGGCGCAGATCCTGCTCACTGCTGAATCTGGGCGCCAAAAATACTTTTACCCGCTTCATGACTAGGAGGATAGCATACCGGCGGCTCTATTGACTTTTACCCATACAAACGTATTGTAACGCCAGAAATCCATCCTGTTCATCACGCAAAGGACACATGCCATGAAGAAGCTGTATCCGACTATCTTTAAGGAAGGTATCGCGCGGGCCGCCTCGACGCTCGCGCTCGTGGAGCGCGGCGAGTGCCTACGGGGCATTGAGGTCGGCTATCAACTCATCTCCGAGGCGCTCAAGGGCGGGCATACGGTGTTTGCCTGCGGCAACGGAGGCTCGGCCGCCGACGCGCAGCACTTCACCGCGGAGCTGATCGGCCACTACAAGGCCAAGCGGAAGCCGCTAGCTGCCCTCTCGCTCACGACGGATACCTCCGCCCTGACCGCCATCGGCAACGACGACGGATACGGCGAGGTATTCGCCCGCCAAGTGAATGGTCTCGGAAAGAAGGATGACGTCCTCGTCGCCTTCACGACGAGCGGTCGTTCCCACAACGTGCTGCGCGCAATCACCGATGCCCATCAGATCGGAATGCGGACCATTGTCTTAACGGGCACTTCGGGCGATTGGCTTCGGGGAGACGAGCAAATGAGAGTGGACGCATGCGTCGTGGTCCCCTCCGAAGAGACCGCCCGCATCCAGGAAGTCCACGGACTCATCATCCACCTGTGGTGCGAGGCGCTCGACGAAGCGTTCGCCTGAAAATCGCCCCCGACCTAGAAAGGCCGGGGGCGCACTGTTTATATATACCAAATGGCAAAAAATTACCTATCGTTTAGGGGTCTTTGTCAATATACCTTTGACACAATAACAAGGTTATAGTCTTCGGGAACTGTCCTTTTAACCCCGGTCATTGCGAGGTATACCCCATGACCCATACTGTGAAGATCGGTCCGCACCTCGTTGGTCCGGACCAGCCGATCGCGTTCGTGGCCGAGTTCGGCATCAACGCGAACGGCTTTACCGATGTGCTCAAGCAGATGACCGACGAGTCGCATCGCCTGGGCATCCCCTTTGTGAAGATCCAGACCCGGATCAATCAGAAGGGCGAGCTCACCGACGCGTTCTCGCTCGAGGAGCTACAGAAGCCCCGCGCGGGAGTCCCGCCCGAGGTGCTGGTGAACGCGCATCGCCGCGGCGTCCTTCCGGAGGCCGATTGGGAGCGCATCACCAAAAGCGGCTTCAAGGACGTACGGACGTGGGACCAGAAGCGCGCGCTCGAGTTCACCAAGGATGAGACGCGCGAGTTCGTGAATTATGCCAAGAGCCTGGGCATGGTCGGGTTCTCCTCTCCGTGGTCCATTGGCGCCGTTGAGGTGCTCGAGGACGTCGGCGTCGAGTGCTACAAGGTTGCCTCGCCGATGGCGACCGACCGCGAGCTCGTCACCAAGATGGCGCGCACGGGCAAGCCCATCATCTTCTCCACGGGGATGATGGACATGGACATGGTCGACAGGTCTGTCGATCATCTGCTCGAGCACACGAGCGAGGACAAGATCATCCTCCTCCACTGCACGAGCGTCTATACGAGCCCCCAGGCGAAGCCGGGCGATCACGGCAGGTCGTTCCTCAACCTGCGGTGCATCGAGACGTACCGGAAGCGGTTCGATCCCATCGTTATCGGATTCTCCGCCAACGACCCGGGGGTCGAGCCCATGAAGATCGCGGCTGCGCTCGGCGCCGCCATGATCGAGAAGCACGTCACGCCGCTTCGCACCATGTACGGCTCGGACCAGGCGTCCTCGGTAGAGTTCCGCGAGCTCGAGGCTCCGCTTCGGGTACTGCGGGAATTGCCGCAAGTGCTCGGCGACGGCAAGAAGGTCTTCTACGACGAAGAGCGGCCTGTGGCCGAGAAGCTCCGCCGGAAGTCCTGACACGATCAGCAACACATACGCGCCCCGGTTCCTTTACGGAACCGGGGCGTTGACTTTTATACTGAATACTTGTATCGTATTTGCCGGCACCAACACACGGGAGTATTGCATGAGCTACTCGAAAGCAATCCTCGAGCTTGCCCGGAATCTCAGATTCTTTGCGTTCGACTCCGACGGCGTCCTCTTTCCAAACACGGTGTGGGAAGGGGTCAAGGTCGGCGGCGCGGCATTCAAGCCGAAGATCCGCTCGTACTACGACGGACAGGGCATCTCGCTTATGCGCAGCCTGGGGCTGCGCGTGTGCGTCATCACCAACGAAAAGGGCGCAAACGCCGCCGGCGTCCGCGCGCTCGTTCAGAAGTTGAACAAGCTCCCCTCTTGTTTGAGCGGAGTCTGGCCCGCGGTGGAACTCTTTGAGGGTTGCGGAGGTCCTCGAAAGCTCAAGCAGCTTGAGATATGGCTCAAGCTCCACGGCGGGACGCTTGCGAGCTGCGGGGCGATGGGCGACGATCTGGTCGACGCCCACATGCTCCAGGCCGTTGGATTTGCGGCGGCACCAGCATCGGCGGAAGAGGCGGTCAAGAAGCTCTGCGCTTTTGTCTCAAGGCGCCCCGGCGGCGAGGGCGCAGTGCGCGACCTGGCGAACTTCCTCGTTGAGGACGTGCATCACGCGGACCCGCTCTCACTTTCGTACGAATAACTGGAGCAGCGCGTTTGGTAGGCGGAGCTTTCGAGCTCCGCCTATTTATTTTTTAGAAGCTGGGCGATCTGCGCATTGAGCGCCTTTGACTGCGCGCGCATGCGCGCGACCGCAGCTTTTGTATGTTCTTGAAATGGGCGCGGATCGTTGAGGAGCGCGATGGCCTGCTGCGCCAGCGCTTCGGCAAAATCCGGCCGCGTAACATCCACGGCTATGTCGGAGAGTCCGGCCTTGTCGAGGAAGACGCGCATGCGACCCTGCGAGGTGACCGGGATCACCGGTATGCCGAGGCCTATCGAGGGCGACATGGAGTGCACGCGCATGGCTATGGCGAGGTCGGCTTTTTTGTATCGCCCGTAAAAATAAGCGGTATGCGGCACCGACAGCAGGCCGGTCGAAACGACGCACTGGTGCGCAATGCGCTCCTGCACCTCGTCGATGAACTCGCCCAGCATGCCGTAGTCGTCAAGATAGTGCGGCACGAGGATAAACTGCGCGTCCACCTCGCGCGTTATCGCTTCTGCGGCGCGCGCCAGGTTGCGCACGAGCTCGCGCCGCACTTTTTTATATCCTCCCGTCAGCTTGAATATCCGCTTGAGATGCCGCTCGGGCACGATGCGATTGAAATACCCCCATATGGCTTTCTGTACCGGTGTCGCGTAGCGGTATAGCGCGTCTTCGCCGTTGAAGGCGAGCATGATATTTTTGCGCGCCTCACTGAGCTCCGGATACGCGTGATCCTCATGGGGCACGAACACGCCCGGATCGGGCACCTCGTATATGCGCGGCGAGTCTATGCCAAGGCGGGCCTTGATCCACTCCTTTGTGCCGTCGTTGCGCACGCCAAAAAAGATATTCTCGCGCGCAAGGCAGTACTCTATCGTGCGCTTGAGCGCGTCGGCGTTGGGGTAATCCTGGAATGGCCAGCAGCGGTACGAGACACCGTAAAAAATAATCGGCTTCTCTATCTTGTCCCACAGCTCCATGGGCAGGTTAAAGCGCATGCCCGTGTGGTACATCGTGTGGCGGTAAGCGTTGAATGTTACCGCGCCATTTATCATCAGCGCGTCGTACCGGTTAACGAGCTCGACGAAATTCTCGCTAAACTTCTTGCGCTTAAAGGTATAGTCGTCCCACGCCTCGGGCACGAACTCGACCGGAAACGGCAAATCCTCCGACAGGAGGCGCTGCGTACCGTATATAAGAGCACCGTTGCCGATGTTGGTGCTGTTCCAGTTTGCGAGGTGGAGAATTTTCATATCAGGTTGAATTTCTGCATGAGCATCTTTTCCTGCTCGAGGTCATCAGGATAGTCTATGTCGACAAAACGCTCAAACGGGAACGGGCTCATGCGCACGTCGTCTCCCCACAGCCGGCCTTGTTTGATAAAACTTGAGCGCGTCGCGTACACGGCCGCTATCGGCATGTAATATTTTTTGAGCGCCTGCCGCGGCACCCCGCCGCGGCCTTCGGGGAAGAGCGGCTCTACCCTGCCGCTATCCCCGCTCTCAAGCCACATCTTGTACGGGTTGAAGTGGTGCGGATGCACCATCGTGCGCACGGAGTCGGCGCCTTCTTTGACCAAAAATCCGAGCGCCTCGTCTATGTCGGCCGCCGTGCGCGTAGGCGTGGTGGGCGGGAGATATGTTATGTACTCGGGCTTCCAGCCGCGCTCCCTCTCTACCCATTCGAGCGCATGCTGCAAAAAGCCGATATCGCGCGCGTCGTCGGTGGCGAGCTCCGCCGGGCGCAAAAATGGCACGTCGGCGCCGCACTCGCGCGCCACAGCTGCAATCTCCTCGTCGTCGGTCGAGACGATAGTCGCGTCGATCATGCGTGACGCGTGCGCCTCGCGGATCGAGTAATAGATGAGTGGGTGGCCGCATAGGTCCGCGATATTCTTGTGCGGGATCGATTTGGAGCCGCCGCGCGCGGGGATGACTGCGAGGATGCGCGGCTGTGCGCCATTTTGAGGAGACTTCATAGATCGAGGGATTCTTTCATCGTGGTGATAATGTCGAGCACCTCGCGGCCTTCTGCGATCGAGGTGAGCGGCGCCGCTGCTGTTTCTATACAGTGCACAAAGTGCTTGATCTCGTCAACGAACATCGCATTGCGCTCAAAGCCCGCGGGCACCTCCTCTACAACCTTTTCGCCCGTCTCGTGGTTCCACATCGCCAGGTTTGCGTACGCGTCCCACAAAAGCGTCTTCTTTTGCGCAACTATCTTGAGCGTGCGGACCTTCGGCCGCTGCCAGTAGTCGATATGGAGGTTCGCCACCGGGCCGCCGGTATATTTCCATAGCGCTTCTACCAAATCCTCGGCGTCTCCCTCAAGCGGCGTGACCTTCCCGCCCGCGGCATGGACCACCTCGGGCTTGCCGAGAAGCCAGTACAGATAATCAATATCGTGGCTGAAGCACAGCAAGGCCCCTCCGCCGGAGCGGATCCATGGCGCGTAGGTCTCGCGGTAGTCCTCCCACGGATGCCAGTCAATAATATTCTCCCCCACCTCGACTGCGGCCGAGATAACCCTGCCCGCCTCCCCCGAGTCGAGGATGCTTTTGATGCGCGCGAGCAGCGGATGGAACCGCAGGTTATAACCGACCATTGCGACCAGCTTTTTTTCTGCGACCAACTGTTCCAATTCATCCAGGCCCTCGGCAGTATTGTTGAGCGGCTTTTCTATAAAAAGATGCAATCCGTGCTTGGCGCCCTCGATCGCGCTGCTCAGGTGCAGATGGTTTGGGTTGGCGACAACAAGCGCGTCGGGCTTAAAGGCCGCGACTGCGGCCGCGAGATCATAAAACACTATGGGTTCATTACCCTCTTTCTTCTGTGCATCGAAAAATTCCTGCACAAAGGGGCGCTTCGAGTCGCTCGTGCGCAAGATGGCCGCCTCGTGGCCAAGCGCGCGGATGTTCTTGTAGTGGCGCTGGCCTATGGATCCGATGCCTTGTATAAGGAATTTCATATCGTTAGTGCCAGACGGAGGACTTCCCCAGCATGCAGTACAAGGTATACCCCTGCCCCGCGAGAATGTCACGCAGGTCCTCCGAGCTGTTCTCGACCACCACGACACTCGGGCGGTACTTCTGCCAATTGTTCGAGCGCAGCACGTCCGCGTCCATGCCCTCGGCGTCTATAGTAAGCAGATCGATTGCTGCGCCGGACGCGTGGCTTTCAAGGATAGAGCTCAAGGGTTGTACATCAACCGTGCTTTCTCCCAGATACGCGACCCACGGCTTGCCCATCCATTGCTTCGCCTGCCCTGCATCGAATGTATTGAGCGCGGGGTCGGAGAACCGGTGGTACGTGAGCGCTCCCGCCTTAGCCCCCACGCCGACATTGAGGTTGGTGTCCCCCGGGCGTTTGTGCACAAAGCGCATGTAGCTCTCTCGGTCGGGTTCTATATTGATGCCACGCCAGCCGGCGTCGTATAAAAGCTTAGTGTTGGAGTAGCGCTCGGGATGATGCGCGCCCACGTCGACATACAAGCCGTCGCGCTTTCCCTTAAAGAGGCTGCGCAAAATAATATCCTCTCCGTATTGCGAGTAGTAATAGCTGCGATAACCTCCCCAGAAAAACTGCTTGAGGTTGGAGAGGCCGAAGCGATATTTTGCCGGAACGAGACTCATGCTTACCAGGCGGTCCTGCCGCCGTCTATAACGAGCGAAGCGCCGGTCATATAAGACGACGCGTCGGAGAGCAAGAATTGTATCGCGCCGTTGTACTCGCCTTCATTGGACATCCGGCCGAGCATATTGAGTGCGCCGTTCTTTTTTGCGAATGCCTCGTCGTGGCCGCGCAGCATGCCGCCGGGCACGAGCGCGTTGGCGCGCACATTATATTGGCCCAAGTAGGCCGCGAAAAAGCGCATGAGCCCGAGCACGCCCGCCTTGGAGGCGCCGTACGCGATGTCCTTGAACTTGCCCTCGGGATAGAGCGAGTTGTTCGGGCCGATGAGCCCGAGGTCGGAGCTGATAAACACGATGGAGCCGCGCTTGGCCGCCAGCATGTGTTTGGAAACTATTTTTGCAGCGAGGAACGAGCCAACAAGGTTGAGGTCGAGCTCTTGGCGGAAAAGGTCGGACGGGAACTCGCTGTACGGAGCCCACGGGCCGCCCGAGGAACCTTCGTCGGCCTTGGGGTTTGCCGCGGCGTTGGTGATGAGCCCGTCAATGCGGCCGTGCTTTTGCAGCACGCCGTCCACCGCTTTTGAAAGAGACTCCTCGCTCGTTACATCAACGCCGGTATCGATGTCGAAGTTCTCCACGATAGCGCCGGCGGCCTCCAGAGCCTTGCGGTACTGCGTGCCCAAAAACCCGCTCCCGCCGGTCAAAACAACCACCCGTCCCGCTATATCAAAAAGATTTTCCATAGGATGTATCGGCTTTATTGTAGACTACCTCGCGAGTTCTTGCATGGACCGGAGAATATACTCCCCTATGCGCTGCCCTGATTGGCCGTCCATTTTATAGCACTGCTCCTCCACTATCCGCATGCGGCCCTCGTGCTCAAGCGAGCGGTCGTGCAGGTATCTATTGAGATCATCAACCAGCTCAGCCCTATTGTTTACCACCCGCACGCCCCCCGTGGCCACGATGGGCGCGTAGTGCTCCTTGCCTACGAGCCGCCGAGCCGAGCGCTCGAAGGGCTCGTTCTCCACGTAGCCGTCAAAGGCGATGTTGATGATGGGCGTGTCAAAGCACGCAGCGTCTATCGCCATCGTCGAGCCGCTGTTGAGTATGACGTCGGCGTACTTGAGCGTGGCCGCGAGCTCCTTCGTGTCGTTCTGATGGAACTCAAAGTCGAAGCGCTCCGGATTGCGCGCGGCGCTGGGTATCCCCGGACGGGTCACGACGATGTTCGGTATCTTGCGCAGTTCTTTGTCCTCGCTCAGGTACGCAGGGTGGAGCCGCACCAGCAGCTGCGAATCGAAGTCGAGCTCGCCGCTCTTATTGACGATATCGGCGAGCATTTCGACAACGCTCTTTTCGTGCAAGGATATCCAGCCACCCATGCACGAGTACAACACAAGCTTTTTTTGCGGATCGAGGCCGAGATCGGCAAAGAATTTCTCGCGCGGCGTCGGAAAGTTCGGGTCGGCATAGACGTCGAACTGCGGCAGCCCCGAGATGAATATCCGGTCCTCGGGATAATCATGCATCGAGGTGGCGTAGCCTTTTACAATCCCGTTATGCACGATGAGCCGGTCGGGCCAGACAAGAAGCGGGTCTTTGCCGAGCAGATTGTCCCAGCTCTTTATCATCCCCACGTTGGGGATGTTGTGCGCCTTGCAGTACTTGAGAAGGCGGACGTCGTTGGCGCCGAAAATGGTCGGCAAGAACACGAAGTCGGGGCGGTACTTCTCGATGAGGCCGTCGAAGAGATGCTCGTCGTAGCCATAGGCGATAAGGAGCCGCCGGTAAAGAAAGTCGAGCGGCGGAAACATGGATGAATAGTAGATAAAAAGCGCTCCGGCGTACTTTACATACCTGCCCAGGGCCGAGCCGCGCGCGCGGTCGCGTATCTCCTCTATCTTAAGCCGAACGTTGGTCGTATGTATCAGGTGCCGTCCGACGAACCACGCGTAGATGTCTTTGCGCGAGGTGGTGTTGGGCGGATAGGCGTCAATCGTGACCTTGGCAGAGGCGAACTCCTCGCGGTACTCATCAACCTTGGTGTGGTGCACGAGGATGATTATCCTGCCCACCTCATCGGAGGCTTCGAGCGTTTTGAGCACGTCGGTGCGCATGATGTTGCGCACCATGTTGCTGTCGAACACGTTCATTAATATCGTCTGCTTCATACGGATGGTTTGATGTATCGCGCGATGCGCATGAGCGAGCTGCGGTCGAATATGTCGAAGGTGAACAGCTCACGCACGCGGGGGCCGAACGCGGGGAGCGCCCGCCGCACGTACAGCACGCGCAGGGCGGTAATGATATACGAGGTTGCTATCTGGTCAATCACTGCCCCCCATACGCCAAAGAGCATGAGCCCCAGCGGCAGTATGCAGGCGACCGAGAGCACGCGCGCGGTGGTGTTGGTGACGAAACTGAGCTTTTGCAAGCGCAGGACGTTGAGCAGCGTATTGCTGATATCGCCCCATGCAAGGCTCGCAAGCGAGAGCAGCAGCACCGAGAGCAGCGGTATGGCCGGCGCGTATTGCGGCAGTAGGAGCGGTATGGCTATCGGCGCCGTGACAAGCACGCCGAGGGCGAGCAGCGCATAGGCCCACAGCGTGTACTTGATGGAGCGGTTAGAGAAGAACAGCAGCTTCTCGCGGTCGGCGGCCTGGCGCGGGAGCACGGAGGCGAGCACCTGCGAGAGCGGGAGTATGTTGCTGAGCGCCGAGAGCAGCGTCACCGCGGCGGAGAATATGCCGACTGCCTCGATGCTTATAAAGTAGCCAATGAGCCACGGCTTGATGGAGCCGATGGTGGTGTCGGAGTAGTCGCTCACGAGCGCCCATTTGCCGTGCTGGCGTATCATGCTGTGCCACAGCGAGTACGAGGGGTCGGAGGCGGCGCGCAATTCCGCCCGCACTGTACTGACGAACGGCAGGAAAAAGATGATGACCGACATCGCCGAGGAGAGCGCGTAGGCCATGACGACGCCCAGGAGCCCGAGGTTATATATATAGAGGAATACGATCAGGA
>CAZLHN010000005.1:0-15948 GCA_964559665.1 uncultured Candidatus Saccharibacteria bacterium | reverse complement strand
CTCTCGGCAGGAATCGAACCTGCATCGCCTCCTTCGGAGGGAGGCATCCTATCCATTGAACGACGGGAGGTAAAACAAAAGGCCTAAAGTGTTAGGCCTTGAGCGCCCGAGCCACCTTTGCTTTGCGGCGGGCGGCAGTGTTCTTCTTCAGGAGGCCATTCTTGGCCGCTTTATCTATCGCTTTGTAGGCGGCAGCAAGCGCTTTCGTATCGCCCTTCGCCGCCGTGCGGACGGCCTTAAGCGCGCCCCTGAGCGCGGTGCGGCGTTGGTCGTTGAATGCCTTGCGGCGGAGCGACTGGCGGTGCGCCTTCTTTGCCGATGATGTGATTGCCATGTGCGAGAGATAATAACCCAAGAATACGATATGTGCAACGTAGCGCCTTTGCCCTAAGGCTTCTATAGTTATAGCAATGATCGGCAAGCTCAAAGGTACGTTCGGCGGCACAACCCAGGACGGATTGTGCATCATCGAAGTCGGCGGTGTGGGCTATGCGGTGCGCGTGCCGCTTGCCTTCGTCTCAAGCATGCGCGCAGCATCGGGCGAGGTCTCTCTATATATACATACGGCGGTGCGTGAAGATGCGATTGATTTGTACGGATTCTCCGAAGCTGACGATCTCGTATTTTTCAAGCAGCTCACGAGCGTCTCTGGCATCGGGCCCAAGTCGGCGCTCGGCATACTCAATGTCGCGGAGGCAAAAACGCTCAAGCGCTCGATCGCAGGCGGCGACACCTCAATGCTCACCAAAGTGTTCGGCATCGGCAAGAAAAGCGCGGAGCGCATTGTCGTGGAGCTGCGTGACAAACTGATGGAGGAAAGTTCCGCGCGCGGCGACGTGGCCGGATCGGGCGAAGACGGCGAGGTTATCGAGGCGCTGATGGCGCTCGGCTATTCTGCGAGCGAGAGCCGCAAAGCGCTCAAAGAAGTCCCGGAAGAAACCAAGGGCGTACACGAGCGCCTAAGTGCGGCACTCAAGTATCTCGGCTCCCAAAGAAAATAATGAAACAATTCCTGCGCAAACTGCTCCCCCCGCCGCTTTTGGACGCCTATCACCATGCGCTCGCGGTCGCGGGGAATATTGTCTATCGCTTCCCTTCCAAAAAACTATTCGTTATTGCGGTCACCGGCACCAAAGGCAAGTCGACTACCGTGGAGCTGATCCGCAGCATCCTTGTGGAGGCCGGCTACAAGGTGGCATCGACGAATACCATCCGCTTTATCATCGACACGCAGGTCGAGCGGAACCTTTTCAAGATGACGACGCCGGGGCGCTTCTTCCTCTCGCGATTTCTGCGCCGCGCGGTAGATGCGGGCTGCACCTATGCGGTCATAGAGATGTCCTCCGAGGCGGCGAAGCAGTTCCGGCACAAAGGGATCGAGTTCGACGCGCTCGTGTTCACCAATCTGCAGCCCGAGCACATTGAAAGCCATGGCAGTTTTGAAAACTACGCGGCAGCCAAGCTTTCGCTCGCGAAGCATCTAGAGGAGTCACCCAAGCGTCCGCGCTACATTGTCGCCAACGCCGACGACGCATACGGAAAAAAGTTTTTGGATATCGATGTGGAGTACAAGCTGCCGTTCTCGCTCAAAGATGCCGAGCCCTACAATGCCGACGACGCGAGCGTGCGCTTTGTATGGAAGCGCGGCGAGCTCATGAGTGCTCCGCTCCCGGGGCTCTTTAACCTTAAAAATATCCTGGCCGCCATCGCACTGACCGAAGCGATGGGTATCTCACTGTCCTCAATCAAGCGCGCACTCGAGCACCACGCGCCTATCGCAGGCCGCGCCGAGCGGGTCGTCGCGGGGCAGCCATACATCGTCGTGGTCGACTACGCGCACACGCCCGACTCGCTCAAGGCGTTGTACGAAACATATAAGGAACGCCGGATCATCGCGGTACTCGGCTCAACCGGCGGCGGCCGCGACACATGGAAGCGCGTCGAGATGGGAAAAATCGCCGATCAGTATGCGAGCGCCGCGATACTCACCAACGAAGATCCGTATGACGAGGACCCGCAAAAGATAGTGAGCGACGTGGCAAAAGGCTTCAGCAAGAAGCGTCCGTATATCATCCTCGACCGCCGCGCGGCGATACGAGACGCCTTGCGCGAGGCGCGGCCGACGGACGCCGTACTCATCACCGGCAAGGGTACCGATCCGTACATCATGGGACCTGGTGGGAGCAAGCAGGTCTGGAGCGACAAGCAAGTCGCGCAGGAAGAGCTCGCAAAACTGGGCTATGGGCCCGCAACCGCCAAGAAAGAATAGTGCTAAAATACACTCATGGCGGATGACGAGGCAAAAGGCAGCCCGACAAGACTTCTCTTTGAGATACTGGCCGTGCTCGCGGGGCTGATATTCATCTGGTTCGCGACCGGTGCGTACAAAAACGCCGACCTGCGCGGAGCATTCCTCTCTCCCCCGGCGCCGCTCGGCCCCGGCAATGCCTATGGTCCGCAGGTGGGACAGCCAAACCCGAATTATACGAATACTAACCAACAATAAAATGTTTAACACATTCCCCGCACTGCTCACTTACAGCTTTTTCGCTCCGACACTTTTGCGTATTACTGCGGCAGTTGTTTTTGCATATCTTGCGTACTATCACTACCAGCATAAGGATGCAGTTGCGAGGACGCGTTTCCCTATCGTCGGCGAGGGCATGTGGATCGCGTGGCTTGCACTAGCAGTAGAAGCCGCCGTTGCAATCGGGCTATTTCTAGGCTATCACACGCAGATCTTTGCTATTTTGGGCGCACTCATCGCCATCAAGGCCGCATTCTGGGGCGGCAAATATCCGACATTCTTCGTGCTGTCGAGGAGTACCGCGCTTCTCCTGCTCATCATCTGTATCTCGCTCTTGGTAACCGGAGCCGGGGCGCTTGCGTTTGATCTGCCACTCTAGTACTACAGAGGCGTGAGCGCACTCATCCTGCATAACATCCGCAGTGTACACAACGTCGGGAGCATATTCCGAACAGCAGATGCTGCTGGAGTTACTAAAATTATTCTCTCTGGCTACACGCCAGCACCCCTGGACCGCTTTAATTTGCCGCGCAAAGATTTTAATAAAGTCTCGCTTGGCGCAGAGAAAACTATCCCGTGGATGCAGACCAAAACACTCGCTGCCGCAATCAAGCTACTTAAAAAAGAAGACTATTTTGTGGCAGCCGTGGAACAGGCAAAAAACTCCACTTCCCTATTTGCGTTTAAAAAACCAAAACACAAGCCCCTGGCACTAGTGCTCGGCAACGAAGTGCGCGGTGTTTCCAAACAAGGGCTGCAGCTATGCGACGCAATTCTAGAGATCCCCATGCACGGCAAAAAAGAATCTCTTAACGTTGCTGTTACTGCCGGTATCGCGATGTTTACAATGAGAGAAAAATAGAGGCCGCCTTTTGGGGCGGCCTCTTGGGTGCTATCAGGCAGGGCGATGGTCTTTTGGGAAGGTCTTTTCGTCTTCTTCGACTAGATGTGAGGCAATCAGGTTCTGCGAGTCCCCCTTTACTGCAAGCACTGCACGGTAGGTAAATATCGATTCTCCTTCATCTACAGTCTTCTCTTTGATAGCCAGCCCATACCCTTTGGGCACAAAGAAGGTCTCTAGAGTTTTGAGGACATGTTGATGATACACATCCCGCGTAGGCGTAAGGGAAGACTTTATCATCAGTGCACACTTGAACGCGCCACCCGACACCAACATATCGTCGATTCTTCCCAACACCAATTGCAAGTGGTCGCTGTAGTGTATCGGACCAAAAACCGACAATATGGCTCCAACCGACGAGGGACTGAAGTCTCTCATTATCTCGGCCGGAGTGATCCTATAGTTCTTTAGGATCTGTGATTTGTCCCATAGTAGACCAGTTCCTACAAATTCAAGACCGCTACCGAGGTCAGATTGTTCGAGTTCGGCCATGGCTCTGCCAGTACCGGCCCCCAGATCCACCACGCACTGCGATGAGAGGGTTCCTACGTAACGCAACGTTGCCCCTAGTCCTACAAGAAAAGACCGGTAGGTCATGAGGGAACGGTCGCGTTTGTAGGCATATTTTGAGTCTCCCCCAATGGCAAATTCTCGTTCACTTTTACGTGCTTTCTTTATATCTCTCGCGAGTCGTAATCGCACATCGGGAGGAACATGCTCTATCCGCATTGGTGTACTCCTTTTCTTCTGCATCTGTAATACTCCCCTTTATCTTAAGGGTCAAGAAATCCTCAGCTCGCTGCGAAACAGCGATTTCATCTATTGAACCAACCGTTTAAGTAAATCTTTTACTTTTGTTTCTATCACGCTCATTATATTTTCGTGGAACTCCAAGTCGGTGTCGGCGGCATCGGGCACGTTCCACACCTCGAGCTTCTGGTCTGCAGCCAGCAGATAGTCGGGCAGCTCCTCGCGCGTATGGAGCGCAATTACTTTATCGGCCCACGCGACCATCTCGGGTGTGAGCTGATGCATCTGCTTTTGTGTCATATCGATGCCGACCTCCCCCATCGCGCGCACGACCGTTTTGGTGCGCAGCGTAATAGGCTTGCCCTCAAACTCGGGCGGCACATGCGTCCCCGCGCCTTTTGTTTCGAACTGCGGTGCCAATTGATTGCAAAAAGCCTCAGCCATCTGAGAGCGCCCGACATTCGCCCGGCAAATAAAAAGGATTTTCAAGTGCGCCCAGATGGATTCGAACCATCGACCTTCTCCTTAAAAGGGAGCCGCTCTACCGACTGAGCTATGGGCGCAGTGAGCCTAAAATACAACAAAAATGCCTAAATTACTAGAGTTTTAGGGCGAACCGCTCAAGCAGGAGCTCAAGGTCGCCGGCTCCTCTGTGGCTGTCGTGATACATCCATACTATCTGGCGGCTCAGGTTCGCATCTTTCATTTGCCTCGCTTTCCAAGCGAGTAACCCGGTTATCGTTTCGGGCTTTTCTCCCGCGCGCAGAGCTTGAGTAAGCCCCAGCCACAGCTTTTTTTTATCCCGCGCGCCGAGCGCGAAGCTGAGGCCGAACGGGTCGAATCCCCATTCTTTTTTAGTACTCTCGACTTTCTCCACCTTGCCGCCCGCTTTGGTTACGATCTCGGTCTCGCGCTTGAGCAGCTTTTCTTCTTCAAATACGAATGTGTGTGGCGAGCTTGTGAGATCTTTAGCGATATCCAAAAACTCCTCCGCGTTCTCCCCTGCCAAGGCACCTGTAAACACAAGCGTTCGCAAGCCGCCAAAAAGCGCGGGCGTCGAAGCTATTGCAAGCAGCTCTTGCGCAGAAACAGTCTCCCACTGGAGCTCCTCGGCTCCTTTTCTTCTTTTGGCTTTTCCTACAGCAACAATAAGCATAGTTTTATAGTTTTTCCATCTCGCCCCAATTCTTTCCTACCTTGCCCTCGGCCAAAAACGGAATATTGCGGCGCTCCTCGGGCGGCACTATATTCTCCATGATCCCTTTTATCTTCGGCGCGAGCGCCTCCACCCTCCCCTCTTCTATCTCGAATACGAGCTCGTCATGTACCTGCAAAAGTAAATGCGCACCATCGCTTGCGTTTTGGTCCTTAAAATATTTTGTAATCTCGACCATCGCGAGCTTGACGATGTCAGCCTGCGTACCTTGCATCGGCGCATTGATAGCCATGCGCTCGGCCGCGGCGCGTACAAACGGTATCGGTGACTTAATACCGTCGAAGTATCGCCTGCGGCCGAAGAACGTCGTCACGTACCCTTGCTGCGCCGCAGTTGTCTTTATCTCATCGATATATGTGGCAAGGCGCGGGAACGCCTCAAAGTACTGATTATAAAATTCCTGCGCCTCGCTGCGTGTAGTGCCGAGCGACTGCTGGAGCGCGGTGACGCCCATGCCGTAGAGGATGCCGAAGTTGATGACCTTGGCGCGCCGGCGCTGTTCGTAAGACACGTCCTCGGCGCGCACATGGAACACCCGCGAGGCGACCTCGGTATGCACGTCGCGGCCGTCGATAAATGTCTGCGTAAGACCCGGATCTCCCGATAGCCATGCGGCGATACGCAGCTCGATCTGGCTGTAGTCGAACGCCACCAGCACCATACCCTTCTCGGCGATAAAGGCCTTGCGGATGGCGCGACCCAAGTCTGTCTTAATAGGTATATTCTGGAGGCCCGGATTTTTGGTGGCGAGTCGGCCGGTTGCCGCGCCCATTTGTATAAAGGTCGTATGCACGCGGTTATGCTCGTCTAGAAGCGTGGGGAGATTGTCGATATAGGTGCCAAGCAACTTTGAAAGTTCGCGATACCCCAAGATATCGGCGATGATCGGGTGCATCTCGCGCATCTTCTCGAGCTCCGATTCGCGGGTCGAGCGGGCGCCGCCGGCGGTTTTCTTTTGCTTTTCGGGCTTGAGGCCCATCTTGTCGAAGAGTATTTCGCCCAATTGCTTCGGCGAGCTGATATTAAACTCAACGCCGGCCGCCTTGTAGATGCGTGCAGCGATCTTTTCAAGCTCCGCATGATACTCATGCGAAAGTACCCCGAGAAACTTTTTGTCGATATGCACGCCGCGCCGCTCCATCGCGCGCAGCACCGGCATGAGCGGCAGCTCTATTCCCTCGTACACAAAGGTAAGTTCTTTTTCTTTTATCTCCTTGAGGATCGTCTCCTTCGCCTCCTCGAACTTTCGCGAGCGCCCGGCGCGGTAGATGTCCTCAAGCGTGGGCTCGGCGATATTGGAGTCGAGCACCGACACCGCGAGCGCAATCTTGTTAAACTCATCCTCGGGCACTTGCTCGATATCTTCCATAAACAGCTCGTCGCCGGGTACGGACTCCTCTTTTTGTCCGCCATCCGCAAATAGTATGCGCACGCGCGGTATAAGCGAGCGGAATTCGAAGCGTGCAAGCAGGTCGGAAATGCGAGCCTGGTCCAGGCTCTCGCGCCAGGTTTTTTTGGGGAGCGCAAAGTCGATCGGCACCGAGCAGTGAATGGTCGCCAATGCTTTCGAGAACAACGCGTCCTCCTTACCGCCATGGATCTTCTCGAGCATCGCCCCCTTGACGCCCGCTTCGGCAAACTGCTCAGGATGTTTGTCGAGCGCCTTGTAGATATTCTCAACGGTACCGAACTTACCCACGAGCGTCATCGCGGTCTTCTCGCCCACGCCCTTGATGCCCGGGATGTTGTCGCTGGGGTCGCCGCGCAAGCCTTTGTAGTCGGGTATAAGCTCGGGGCCGAAGCCGAATCGCTTGCGCACTGCCTCCTCGTCGTAGCGCACAACGTCAGTGAGCCCCGTACGCATGGTAAACACGGTCACCTTGTCGCCGCGCACGAGCTGCAGCGTGTCCATGTCGCCCGAGGCAATAACTACCTCGATATCTTTTTTCTTTTCGAGTTTATTCGCAATGGTGCCGAGGATGTCGTCGGCCTCAAAGCCCGAGAGTTCGTAGCGAGGTATCGCAAACGCATCGAGCACCTCGCGCGACTGCACAATCTGCGTCACAAGATCGTCATCGGTCTTCAGCCGCGTGGCCTTATACTTGTCGTACGCCAGGTGGCGATGTGTCGGCCCGGGCAGGTCGAAGGCCGCGATAATGTAGTCGGGCTCGAGGTCGCTAACGATGCGCAGCAAAATAGAGATGAGCCCGTAGAGCGCGCCGGTGGGCTCGCCCTTGCTCGAGGCAAAGTCGGGTATGGCGTGGTACGCGCGATGCAATATAGCGTGGGTATCAAGGACAACAACGCGCTTTATCTCCATGCGGCAATTTTAGCACGGCGGCCTTCTTGATTTACTCGCCGGTTTGTGATGATATGGCGGCAGAAACGATCACGGGAGAGTACACCATGCACAAAGAACGAGAGCGCCCGAGGCCCTTGGTGGCACTTCTTATGACTGCGGGCATCGTGACAATCTGGGTGTTGGGATACTCCTTCACTAAGGACTGGCGCATAGACGATTTCTTTAATCCTCCAGCGCATGACACACGGGAAATTCTTACATTGATAGCGCAATGCAACCATACTGTTTCGTGCGTCTGCCATGACTGCGCGATCGACCAGACGTTGCCGCAGTAAACTCAGGACCCTCGGACTAGCTCCGGGGGTTCTCCATTTCTACAAACCTTTCACCTTCTCCTGCACCTTCTGATGAAAACTTTATTTCGATATCAGGCTTGGGCAGCTCCCCTCCAACTTTTTCCGGCCATTCGATACACACAAGCGCTTTTGGATCTTGCAAAAAGCTTTCCGGATCGAGCGTCGCGAATTCTTTTGGATCGTCGAGCCGGTACGCGTCTATATGCACCAGCTTGTCGAAGCCTTTGTATGCAATCGGGTACGACTTCATCAGCACATAGGTCGGGCTTTGCACGCTGTCCTCTATGCCGAGCTCACGCGCGAGCGCCTGGGTAAAGGTTGTCTTCCCCGCCCCCAAATCGCCCGAGAGCGCAATAATTGTTGCGGCATTTTGTTTGCCTGATACGCGCGCAAGCGCTTGTTGCGCCAGGACGGGTAATGCTGCGAGAGCGATCTTCTGCATGGAGCTAGTGTACAATATATACATATGGTGGTCTTTAACGATACCGAGAACGACAAGCGCATCGACTTTTTGCGCAGGCGCGAGGAAGAAGAGCTCGCGCAAATGCTCGCTCCCAAGTACGGCGTCGAATATGTAGACCTCTCGCTGGTGGCTGTAAATACTGATGCGCTTCGGCTCATCACCGAGGCCGAAGCGCGCGATGCGGAGGTCGCGGTGTTCGGCCGCGTCGGGAAGCGTGTCTCGATGGCTGCGCGTGCGCCGGAGAATCCGAAGGTAAAAGCAATCATGGCCAAGCTGGCGGACAGCGGATACGAGGTAACGCTCTTTATCACCTCGCAGGAGAGCCTGAAGCGCGCGTTCACCCGCTACGCAGACCTCTCCTATGCTACGGAGACAAAAGCGGGCGTGTTCGAACTCTCTAACGAAGAGCTCGAGGATCTCCTCTCAAAAGTAAAAAGCCTCGACGACATCGGCGCCCTTGTGAAGGACGCGATTGAACTGAAGAAGGCTTATCGCACCACGCGCATACTTGAAGTTATTTTGGCCGGCGGCCTCTCGACCGGCGCCTCAGACGTGCACTTCGAGCCCGAGGAGCAGCTAGTACGTCTGCGCTATCGTTTAGATGGCGTGCTGGTGGACGTGCTCTCATTCGACCACGACACCTACAAGCAGGTGCTCTCCCGCCTCAAGCTCCTCTCCGGCCTCAAGCTCAACATCAACAATGAGGCGCAGGACGGTCGCTTTTCGATAAAAATAAAAGGTGACGAGATAGAGCTGCGCACCTCGATACTCCCCGGCAATTACTCCGAGACGCTGGTGCTGCGCATCCTCAACCCGAAATCGATCGGCGTGCCGCTTGAGGAGCTCGGCCTCGAGCCCGACCTGCGCGCGCGGATAGAGAAAGAGATCGACAAGCCCAACGGCATGATACTCAACACCGGCCCCACCGGCTCGGGCAAAACCACCACGCTCTACGCCTTTTTGCGCAAGGTAAACTCGCCCGGCACCAAGATAATTACCATCGAGGACCCTATTGAGTATCACCTGCCCGGGATCGTGCAGACCCAGGTCGACAAAAAGAACTACACTTTCGCTTCGGGTCTGCGCTCTACACTGCGGCAGGACCCGGATATCATCATGATCGGCGAGATCCGCGACAACGAGGTCGCCGACACGGCAATCAACGCGGCACTGACCGGCCACCTGGTGTTCTCTACGCTCCATACCAACAACGCCGCGGGCACATTCCCCCGGCTTATCGACCTTGGAGTCTCAGAAAAGGTGCTCTCCTCTGCTATCAACGTGGCGATGGCGCAGCGCCTCTTGCGCAAGCTGTGCCCCGCGTGTCGGAAATCACGCCCAGCGAACGATATCGAGCAGAAGGTAATCGACCGTATCTTGGGCGAGATTGTCAACCGGGCATTGATACCCGCGCAAACGAATGTCATGTACACGGCCTCGCCAGAGGGCTGCCCCGAGTGCCATGGCCGCGGCTACAAGGGCAGAATCGGCATATATGAGGCCATATTTATGGATCGCGCCATTGAGGAAATATTGC
This sequence comes from uncultured Candidatus Saccharibacteria bacterium, assembly GCA_964559665.1. Classification (GTDB taxonomy): domain Bacteria; phylum Patescibacteriota; class Minisyncoccia; order Phycocordibacterales; family SBAW01; genus GWA1-54-10. Next base: position 5,896 of record CAZLHN010000005.1, on the reverse strand, counting down.
GCAACAAGCCCAGCGAGCGAGAGATCGCAGCCGCGGCAAAGCCGCAGGGAGTGCCCACGCTCCAGCAGGACGGGATACTCAAAATGTTGCGCGGTATAACTTCGCTTGACGAGCTCAGGCGCGTCGTCGACATCGACGCTGTAAATTGAAAAAGCCACGCGTCAACATTGTGCGTGGCTTCTCCGGTAGTACAATTGAGCGAGAGTTCGAGGGAGAGTATCTCTAAGCAATAAACAATTCGAACGTGTCGAAAAGCGGCGACCGCCCCTGAGGATAGCATCCGCACGCCGGCCCGGAGGCCAGCAGCCGAAGCGTCCTTAAAACGGCTCCAAAAACCCTTGCAGGTTTATATTGCTTAGAGATACACTCACCCGAACGTATAAAAAGAAAAACTCCCGTGTACGGAAGTTCTACCAAGAGCCTATCATACTATTGTTTATATGTCAAGCAACTCCACAAACGACGAGAATCTGCCTGGCGACACCCCCGAGGGAGTAGCACCCGAGGCAAAAAAGGAGGACTTTCTTGATCAGACCCTACGCCCGGCCTCGTGGGACGAGTACATCGGCCAAGAGGCAGTCAAGAACAACCTCAACATCCTTATTTCGGCGGCAAAAGAGCGCGGACATCCGCCCGAGCACATCCTTTTTTACGGGCCGCCGGGCTTAGGCAAGACGACGCTCGCGCATCTTATCGCGCGCGAGCAGGGTGCGGCACTTCGCTCGACCTCGGGGCCGGCTATAGAGCGCGTGGGCGACTTAGCGTCCTTGCTTACCAATCTGCAGCCAGGCGATATTTTATTTATCGACGAGATCCATCGCCTCTCGCATGCGATAGAAGAAGTGCTCTACCCCGCGATGGAGTCGGGCATGCTCAATATAATTATCGGCAAGGGACCGAGCGCCCGGACGCTCGAGCTGCCGCTGCCGCCGTTCACGCTCATTGCTGCCACCACGCGGGTAGCTGATCTTTCCGCTCCACTGCGTTCGCGGTTCTCGGGCGGGATATTCCGACTCGAGTTCTACTCCGAGGACGATATCGCACAGATAGTAAAACGCTCGGCAAAAATTCTTGGTGTTGAAATCGAAGATAGTGGCGTTAAAGAGATTGCAAAGCGCAGCCGAGCAACACCCCGGACTGCCAACTACCTCCTCAAGCGTGCCCGCGACTACGCGCAACTCAAGCGCACTCCTCTCTCTGGCAAAGCTGTTTCGGCGGCGCTCGGCATGCTTGAGGTAGACGAGCTCGGCTTAACGCCGCTTGACCGCAAACTTTTAACTGTGCTTATCGAGCGCTTTAACGGCGGCCCGGCTGGAGTCAACGCGCTCGCCGCAGCGCTCGCAGAAGAGCCCAATACTCTTTCGGAAGTACACGAACCATTTCTGCTCCAGCTTGGGTTGATTGAGCGCACCCAGCGCGGCCGCGTAGCGACAGCCAAAGCCTACGAGCATCTGGGCTTCGACGTGCCATTAGATTTGAACCAAAAGCTTTTGTAGTGTAAAAATTGTATATATGGCAGGACACTCTAAGTGGGCGAAATTAAAGCACGTTAAGGGCAAGAGCGATGCTCAGAAGGCGAAGCTCTTCTCCAAGCTCGTGCGCTTCATATCCATAGAGGCAAAAAAGGCCAAGGGCGATAGAACAGCGCCCGGTGTGCGCACTGCTATCGAGAAGGCGCGCGCGGCCAATATGCCGGCGGACAATATCGAACGCGCGCTCGACAAGGCGTCCTCAAGCGGCGAGCTTGAGCAAGTCGTCTACGAGTCGTACGGCCCCGGCGGCACGGCGCTTATCATCGAGGGCTACACCGACAGCCGCAATCGCACTGCACAGGAAATAAAAAAGATACTCAGCGACCACGGGACTGCCTTGGCCAACCCCGGTGCCGCATCCTGGGCCTTCGCTAAGGGTGCCGAGGGCAAACTCGAGGCCACCGTTACGGTGGAGATAAACGAGGAAGACGGGCAAAAACTATCCGAGCTTGTCGACGCGCTCGAAGACCACGACGACGTGAGCGAGGTCTACACCAATGCCGCATAAATTGGAGCGGGTACTTGCATTCGACCCCGGCTATGAGCGCTTGGGCGTAGCGGTGCTAGAAAAACAAAACGGCAAGGAAGTGCTTCTGTACTCCGATTGCATCCAAACATCGGGCAAGCTCTCTTTCCCCGAGCGGCTCAAGCGCCTGGGGGCGGCAACACAGGTGCTGATTGAGGAGTTTAAACCCACCTCAGTTGCGCTCGAGGAAGTCTATTTTGAAAAGAACGCCAAGACCGCGATGCAGGTAGCCGAGGTGCGCGGCATGCTCACCTACATTGCCGCGAGCCATGACCTCGCCGTCCACCAGTACACGCCGATGGAGGTAAAAGTCGCCATTACCGGCTACGGCAAGAGCGACAAGGCCGGCATAGCGGCGATGGTGCCCCGCCTGGTGGCGCTCCCGGCCAAAAAACGCCTCGACGACGAGCTAGATGCCATTGCCGTGGGCCTCACCTGCCTGGCTTCGGTGCACCCTGGAGCCTAGAAAACGTCCCTTTCACGATATCCACACGCCTCCTCGGCACAATAGGTTGCAAAGAAGCCCGGGTGTTGGTACAAATCTCGTATTGGAGAACAGCACCAATTATTAGCAGCTAGCAGCACTTAAAGAAGCCATGCATACAGAGTTTGCGTACGACGAGCACATGATGGAAGAGGACAAGGAGGATCTGGAAATCGGTACCTTTCTGGCAGGAGAAGAGGAAGAGACCGACGATCCTGAAGCGACCGAGGAAGAGGATAAAGAAGAGGAGACCGAGGAAGAGGGCGAAGACGAAGAAGTATAACAAAATCCCGCTCCCGATAAACCGGAGCGGGATTTTGTTATTTAATCGTTACCTTCAAAAACCGGTGCTTGCCGATGCGCAATGTCATCTCATGCTCGACGTGCCTACCTATGTCTCGCACGGTCTGGCCTCCGATTTCTGAAACGGCTCCCTGCTCGATAAGCCGGCGCAACTCGCTCTTTGAATCTCCGAGTACCGCCAACGCATCAAGGAGTAAGCTTCCTTTTTCTACAATAACCTCTGGAATATCCTGCGGCACTTCGCCGCGACTGAACGTATCGGTGAAATTCTTTTCCGCCGCGCTCGCCGCATCGGTGCTGTGATACATGCTGACCAACTCACGCGCGAGGCGCATCTTTGCCTCTTTCGGATGCAGCGCGAGTATAGTTTCTATTTCTTTGCGGGGCACGCTTGTTGCAACTTCTAGATATGTCTGTATGAGCTCGTCTTTGACTGACATCAGTTTGCCGTACATGTCGGACGGCACGTCCTCTATATACACGCAGTTGTCGTACGTCTTGCTCATTTTGCGGCCGTCGGTACCTTCGATCAGCTTTGTGGTGAGGACAAACTTGTCGCGCTTGCCTTGCGCTTTTTGCAGATGCCGGCCGGCAAGCATGTTGAATTCCTGGTCCGAGCCGCCCAGCTCGCAATCCACGTCGAGCACCACCGAGTCGTACCCGACCATCAGCGGATACAGGAATTCGTGCAGCGAAATGGGCTTCCCCTCCTGCATGCGCTTCTGAAACATATCCCGCTCGAGCATCTGCTGCACGGTAAATGTGCCGGCGAGCCTGATAAGCTTCTCGAGCGTAAGCGGGGCGAGCCACTCGTCGTTGTAGCGGATCTCTACTTGGGAGAAGTCGAGTATCTTTTGCGCCTGGCGTTTATAGGTATCAAAATTCTCCCGCACTTTTTGCGCGGTGAGCGGCTCGCGCGCGGCGTCGCGGCCCGTAGGGTCGCCGATCATCGCGGTAAAGCTCCCGACCAAAAAAACAACCTCGTGCCCCATCTGTGCAAACGCCTGGAGCTTGCGCAATGGCACGGAATGCCCCAGATGCAGTTTTGCCCCCGTCGGATCAATGCCTAAGTAGATACGCAAGCGCTCCCCTGACTTAAGCTTCTTGATCGCGAGATCTTTTGGTATGACGTTCTCCACCCCGCGCGTGAGGAGCTCGTCTATCGCTTTTTCATCTGTTGAAACCTCTGGCTTGCGAGAAAATAGCCCCATATATGGAGATACTGTAGCATATTGCGCCGCGTGATAGAATTGCACGATGCAACCTGTTCTGCGCTCCGCTTCCCGCCTCCTCAAGCGCCTATGGAAGTCCGTCCGCAAACACTGGAGGGCCGTCATCATATGGGGGTTCGGCTGTTTTTTCCTGCTCTCGGGACTCTTCTTGCTGTGGGCGGCGACGCTCCAGATACCGGACCTCTCCTCCCTCGCCAATCGCAAGATCGAGCAGTCGCTCAAGATATACGATCGCACCGGCTCGGTACTCCTCTACGACCTCCACAACAACCAGCAGCGCACGATAGTGCCGATAGCGGAAATATCTCCTAACATCGAGCATGCGGTGCTCGCGATAGAGGACCCCGGATTCTACCAGCACGGTGGCATCGACCCCAAGGCAATCCTGCGCGCCGTTGTCTCGCACCTGTCCTTCGGCCTCCTGGCTGCATACTCGGGCGGCTCTACCATTACGCAGCAGGTGGTGAAGGGCTCGATACTTACGAGCGACCAGACCATATCGCGCAAGCTCAAAGAGTGGATACTTGCGGTCAAAATGGAGCAGGTGTACACCAAGGACCAGATACTCGAGCTCTACCTCAACCAAGTGCCCTTCGGCGGCAGTATCTACGGCGTCGAAGAAGCCTCTGAGACGTTCTTCGGCAAGCACGCCAGCGATCTTTCTCTCCCCGAAGCGGCATACTTGGCGGCAGTACTCCCCGCCCCTACCTATTACTCGCCGTTTGGTGCCCACAAAGACGCGCTTGATGCCCGTAAGAATTTGGTGCTCAAGGAGATGGCGGCGCACGGCTACATCACGCAGGACGAGATGACGGCCGCGCAAAACGCGCAGGTAACGTTTGTAACGCCGGCGAGCTCCTCGATACAGGCGCCGCACTTCGTGTTTTACGTGCAGCAATATTTGGAGGACAAGTACGGCGAGGATGCGCTCGAATCCGGCGGGTGGAAGGTCACGACAACGCTCGATGCCGACCTCCAGGTTAAGGCAGAAGCGGTAGTAAGCGCAGGAGCGCTGAGTAACACCACCAAATTCAACGCATCGAACGCCGCGCTTGTCGCGATCGACCCACAGAACGGCCAGATACTCGCAATGGTCGGCTCGCGCAATTACTTTGATACGCAGATAGACGGCGCGTTCAACGCTGCGACGACGCCGCCGGGCAGGCAGCCGGGCTCGGCATTTAAGCCCTTTGCCTATGCCGAGGCGTTCGAGAAAGGCTATACGCCCGACACGGTCCTCTTCGACCTGCCGACCCAGTTCTCGACCGAATGCGCGCCGAGCGACAACACCAACGATACGCCGCCGTGCTACTCGCCGGTCAACTACGACGGCAAATTCCGCGGGCCCATGACCATGCGCGACGCCATCGCGCAATCCATAAACATCCCATCCATCAAGGTGCTCTATTTGGCCGGTATCAGCGACACGCTTGAGCTTGCCAAATCGATGGGTATCTCGACGCTCACCAATGCCGACCAGTACGGTCTCACCCTGGTGCTCGGCGGCGGCGAGGTAACCCTGCTCGACATGACGAGCGCCTACGGCGTGTTCGCGCAAGATGGCGTCAAGTACGAGCCGACCGCGGTGCTCAAGGTCGAGGACGGCCAGGGCAATGTCATCGAGGACAACAGCCAGCCAGCCGGCACGCAAGTGCTGCCCAAAAATATTGCCGAGGAAATAAACGACATACTCTCCGACCCGGTTGCCCGAGCGCCGCTTGGGGAGAACAGCCTCGTCTCTTTCCCCGGTCACGACGTGGCTGTCAAAACCGGCACCACCAACAACTCCAAGGACGCGTGGACCATCGGCTACACACCC
>CAZLHN010000004.1:0-16593 GCA_964559665.1 uncultured Candidatus Saccharibacteria bacterium | reverse complement strand
GCGAGCAGATAGCGGCGCACGGGCTCGACCTCGTTGTGGTTTACCGTGCTATTGTCGCCGGTCATGAGTATTTTGGAAACTTTGTGCGCCTGATAGAGCTCGATCGCTTTGTCGACGCGCTCTTGAAGCACCCCCGAGAGCGTGCCGTTTTGGAGCACGGAGGCGCCGAGTACCAGCGCCACCTGCGTGGTGGGAGCAGACGCTACGGTTGCGTAAATATAGGGCTTGGTCTGGACCTGGATCGATATATACAGGCACAGGCTCGCGGCCGCCGCCAAGGCGGCGGCCGCGAAAAGTCCGTACCAAAACCATTTCATCACCCTAGTATATAGAACGCGGCCGCCGGCGGAAGTTACCGCCCGAGCACTAGCGTGCGGCGGATAGCGTCAAACTCATTTATGAGCGCCGCGTTGTCGAACTGCGTCACGGTGCCGGAAGGATAATTGGCAAGCTGGGTCGAGTGGATGAAGTAGCGCACTGCGGTGCAGGGGTTCGAGCCCGGGATCGAGAATACCGCTTCGTTGTACAAGTTGCCCGCGCCGGCGTCGCTTGAGGTCGCGACCGAGTAGTCCACGCCGTCGTCGGAGAATGTGGACGCCTTTGCTCCGGCGCCGAGGAACTCGGACGCGAGACAGGTGCTCGAGTTAGGCAGTTCCTCGACGCTCAGGTACGTGTCGGAAGAGAGGTTGGTGCCGGTCGCCTCGCTTGCCGGGATAGTAAACTTTACGCCTCCGATACCCTTCTTCGGCCCGAGCGCCTGATAGGTATACGCCGCCGGCGTGTAGCCGTTTGGCATGCGGATGCTGATGCCGAGCGTCGAGGTCGCGTAAATTTGCGGGAGCGTATTGGAGGCATCGGGCGCCACGAGGATGCAGCCGGTGTAGGTCTGGTCCTGGTCGGCGCCTTCCTGCACAAAGGCGGTGTTGCCCTTGCCCCAGAAGATAAACGACTCGTCGGCATTGGCGTAACGGATGCCCGAGGCGGAGATCGTTTGCGGAATGGTCATTGAGCGGCCGTCGCTGAGGGTCAGCGCTACGCTGCCGCCCGGAGTCGGAGGCTGGTTCGGATCGGTCGAAGGGGTCGAAGAGCCTTCGTAAAAGGTGGCGCCAATCGACTTGCCCGCGTCACAGGCAAAAGCCGCCGTTGCTATCGGCTGCTGCGTCGTAACAAGAGGAGCCGGAGTCATGCCATGGAAATACCACCAGCCGGCGCCAATGAGCGCCAAGAGGACAATAACGGTGATAACTGCTGTGCTTGTTTTCATGTGATTTAGCGAAATCATGCCGCGCAATCGTCCTTTGAAGCGCGGCCTGAGTAATTAGTAGTACTTGATAATTCTATATTGAGAAGATGAACTATTCATGAGCACCGGACTTGGGCAGTATAGCACAAGGCTTATTGCAGGAGCGCCCAAAGGCCCTGGTCCTCGCCGCCATCGAACTTGAATATCGCCACGCCGCGGATGCCGAGGCTTCTGGCGAGCGCGATTTTTTGCGCGATGGCGATCGAGTCGTCCCACGTGAGTATATTGAACGGCTGCACCGCCGCCGCCGCGGGCCCGACCGCGTTCGCCGAAGTCGGCACGCCGGCGACCGTGGGCGTGGTAGTCGGGATATACGTAAAGCCCATTTCTCCCCCACTATCGCGCTCGGGCGTTATGTTGAACTGATGCGCAATGTCGAGCGCGTACTGCTGGTTAAACGACCACAACAAGTCGTAGCGATACGTATCGGATGCAAGCGGCGTCACCGCGTACTCGTAGCCGTAGGTCGGGATGCCGAGGATCAGTTTCTTTTTCGAGATGCTTTGCTCGGCGACCTGCATCACCTTCTCGACCCAGTTGATGTCGGCGATGGGCGCATAGGGCCCCTTGCTTGCGGCGTCGAGCTTGAGGTCGATAGTGCCCTGATCGTAGGCCATTATCTGCACGCGATCGCAGTAGTTGTTTATCTGCACGAAGTCGTTGGCGTAGAGGTCGGCGTCAGCGGGCGGCGTGCCGTTGTAGCGCGAATCAAGCGGCGTGCGCGACTCGATCGAGCAGTACACCCACTTGGGGCCCATGCGCTGGTACAGGCCCTTCAGAAAGAGCGAGAAGTACGGCCTGACCTCGGCCGGCTTGTTCTCAAAGTCGATGTCGATGCCGTCGAAGCCCTCGCTGATCGCGAGCTGCGCTATCCTGTCTTCGAGTGCAATGCGCGATGCCGAGTTTGAAAGAATTTTTTCTATCGCCGCACCGTCGCTCCACGTGACGGTCGGGATAAAGCGCACTTTATTTGCCTTGGCCGCCGCGCGCAGTGCGCTCCAGGGCTCGCCCTCAATGCCCATCACGTCGTCGAGCGTGCCATCGGGCGAGACAATGTAGCCGAACGGCTGCACTACGGTTAAGTCTTTGATATTGGGCAGCACGTCGGCAGTGCCGGTCGCAGCACGCCAGTATGGTATCCATCCGCCGACCTCGAGCGTCGATCTAAGCGGCGCGGCATGCGCGAGAGGCGGCAGCAGAAACATAAAAACCGCGGCGAGGACGCCTGCCAAAGATGTGAGCTTCACTGTTTTAGTATAATCGATATTGACCGATCCGGCGCAGAGGAATATTCTCAGGGTAGAGCTATTTGTACAGCAACGAGGAGAACGGACATGGTGTATTGTCTTCCTGTTGACGACGCAACCGGATATCTGCCGCCGGAACTCCAACGTGCATTCGAGGAAGCGCTTTTGACGCCGGCCAGCGTACCCCGGGACACGTGCCGGATTTGCGGCGCGCCGCTCGCCAGGAGCAACAAGACCGGCCGCTGCCTGCATCCCCATAGCGAGGAAGAACTGCGGAGAGTGACGATGCTGGCTGATATCCCCGCCGACGCAACAGTCCCGAAAACCGCTGAAGAGCTCGTGCAGCTTGTCTCGTCGGAACTCAACGTTCCGAGGGAGGATTTCGACAAGCACTACAGCGGCGCCTACAATAAGAAGGCCCGGGCGGTTGCAATCGCCACGTACCTTTTGCGGTTGGATCTAGGACTTACTTTCGAGGCGATAGGCGCAGCAGTCGGCAAGAGGTCCAACAGGACCATGTGTGCAACGCACGCCCGCATGGAGTATCGGCTCAAGACGGACCGCTCGCTCGTAGCGCAGGTTAACAGAGTACGGCTGCGCTATCCGAAAAAACGCCTCGCGGCGTAACGCGTGAAAAATAAAGCCCCGGCACATGTGCCGGGGCTTCAAGTTGTACCTAGGCCGCTATGCTCGCCTTCGCGCGGATGCGCTTGTCGAGTGCGGTAGGGCCGAATGATGCGATCGTAACGGGAGTGTTGAGCACCTGTTCGATCGTCTGAATGTACTTGTCCGGCTCAGCCTCCGTCCGTTCGTAGATCGGCGAGACTGAACCGAGGAGCCGCGTGAGCGCCTCCTGATGCGAAAGGTCGGTGAGCGTCTGCTTTTTCAGGATTGAACTTAGCTTGTCCTCGCCGACCCGGTAGGCAGTGCAAAGTTTCCACTGCGGCAACTTCGCCAAGCAGTCGAGATGCGTGAGAACGAGCCCATCGGCTCCCCCGCACACCTCGAGCGCATAGCGCGCCATCACGGCGTCGAACCATCCGACGCGGAACTGCCTCTGCCATCCTTTGTCCCCGTTATGGGCTTCAGGAAGGCGCCGGGTCAATTCCGCATCTTCGGTGACAAAGGGTCCCGCGCCGTGGCGCGTCTGATACGCGCGCAAGACGCCAAGCTTCTTCACATCGCCTTCGTACCCGATCTCGCGCAAGAGCGCGAGCGCGTTGTCGAAAGTCGTCGTGCTCCATGTGGTATGGGGATGGAATCCGTACCACTCGTCCAGGAGCGTGCCTTGTGCCCCTTCGAACAAGAGATTGCCCTCTCGAGCGAGCTGCCGCAGGTAATCGCCTGAGCGAATCTGCAAGGCGCCGCCGAACTGCAGCATGTCCTGCGTCCATGCGGAAGCAAAGTTGGTATCGCAAAGCGCGCTAGCATAGTGCCCACGCGTCGTGCGATCAAGCATCTCCAGGCTCGGCTTGAATTCCTCGCAGAAATGTTCGCGAATACGTTCATGTTTTTCGCGAAACCGATCCGGATTGCGGATATCACCGGCTCTGACAACTTGGTCCGGAAATGCGAGGCTGTGTGCCATCGTTTCTCCGATGCCCATGCCGCATGTACCGTGATGTCTGCTGCGAAGTGCTTCCCTCACCATATTCGCACAACGGTGATACGGACTCACCAGCAGCGCATCTTCGTCGATGCTGAGGCGAGAAAGCGGATCATGGCACCCGAGCTGAGAAAGTGCGGCGGCCTCGTCGCGCAGCGCGTATAGGTCAACGAGCATAAAACGCGATAAGTACGTGCGCACTCCCGGCACAAACGTACCGCTTCCAAACTGGGAAAACGTATGATGCCGCCCATCGGGCGTAATCACGTTGTGCGCCGCCTGGGCGCCTCCGTTGAAACGGACGACCGCCGAGACCCGCCCCTGCCGGGCCAGGAAATCGACAGTCGTTCCCTTGCCGGCGTCGCCAAACCCGAGGTCGGCAACAATAGTTGCGTGTTTTGGAGTCATCAACGTTCCCTTTCCTGATGACAATGAGCAAAAGAAGAGGCGTCCGTTAGGACGCCTCAGTTGTTTTACCTCTGTTTGAGGAACTTGTCAAGCGAAGACGGTTTCGTCCACCTCCGCAAAGACGCCCTGGGCGGCGAGGGACTCCAGCGCATGGCCGACGTCCTCGATACCCTTCGGGTCGACTGCCCGTTCGTGCATGCCCGCGAGGACCTGCTCGAGCGTCTGTTTGCCGCTCTGCAGCGCCATCACGCCGATCGCCGCTTCGGTAGTCCACCGGGCGTCGGTCAGACGGATGATGTTGCCGTCGGGGATGCATGCACGCCACTTGCCGAGAATGGTCTCGTCGGTGTAGGCCTCGCGGCTCTCCGAGTTCGCGGCCACCGCCTGGTCGGGCGAGTAGTCGAACTTGAATGCCGTGATGTCGCTTTCGGGACCGGTCACGTTCTTCTTCATGGTGCCCTTGAACGACTGCACCTTGCCGTCGATCTCGAGCTCGACCTTGAAGTCCACATCGGCAGGCACACGCTCGTGGTGAGCGTAATTCCTGACGAATACCTGGTACGCGCCGTGACGCGCGGTACCCTTGGCCCAGCGGATATTCTCCACCGGCTCGCGGGTGTGCGGGCCGCCGGCATTGCGGTCGACGTCCAGCTCGCCGCCGCACGAAGCACGCTTGGCGCCGTAGTAGATGTGCTCGCCATTCGGAGTCACCACATGAAGATCGAGATCGTCAAAGGTGTTCCAGATGAGCGATGCACGGATACTGACGTTTTCGAACCGGCCGCCGGCCTTGAGCAGGCGCTGCCGGATCTCGGCGTCGATGTCGTTCTGCCGCTCGGCGAGCGGCTTGCCGGGGTAAAGCAGAAACGTGTGGAAGCGCTTCTGCAGTTCGGCGAAGATCTCGGGAGTCGGGATGTCCGCCGGGAGATCGTCGCCGATGAGGCGCAGAACTTCGTCCTTCTTGACCTTGGGATACGGCGCTTCGTCGGTAGTGAAGAAGCAGAACCCCTTGGTGCCACGCTTGTCGATCGCGTCGACCTTCGTGTGGCGCGCCAGGTAGTAAGCGACAAGCTCCGCCGATTCCTCGCCGGTGCCGCCACCACCCTTCTCGAACCACATCCGCTCGAGATCGCCGTCCATCCGCTCGTCGGACTCGAACTGTCCGATCTGAATCGGCGCCTTGTCGACCGTCGCATCGCCGAATGTGGCGAAGAGGAACTGCGGGTCGACGGCCGCGCCGGAGAGATGCATTGCGCCGAGCATCGGAAGCAGCTGCGAGTAGATGACCTTTGCATCATCCCCGCGCGAGAGTGTGCCGTCCATCGCAAAGACGATGGGCGTCACCTTCGGCATCGCTGCGGTGTCGAGACATTCGCGCGTCTTCCCCTTGATATCAAGGTTCGGATGCACGGTGCCTCTGCCGCTGCGAGTTGCCTGCTCGCTGTAGCCGAATGCCGATACGCTGCTGCGAACGCCTGAAAGCGCCGCCCTCGCATCGGAGTAGCTGCTGACTCTTGAAGTACCACCCATCGTGGGTTAGCTCCCTTTGTTGGTAAGGTTGAGGTGAATGAAGCGACGCTCCCACAAGCTGTCCTTCAGCCTGTTTTGAGCCTCGTAGAGCTGCCAAGCATTGCGCGGTCGAGCCCGAGGGTTCTTCGGCACCATGTTGAGCAGGAACTGACGCAACTTCGGTTCGACGCTGTCCGGGATGTCATTGGTGACCGGGTCACCGCCGATAAGCCAGATGAGCGTCTTGCCCAAGCAGTAGATGTCGGTCCAAGGACCGACGACTCCCGAATCCCGGACTTCCGGGGCTTCGAAAATTCCGCCCACGGGGAGGATGCGTTCGCCGGACACTGCCGGTTTATAGACCGCATGAGCCCACCCCGTAAGAAGCGCGTTGTGATTGCTCGGCCGCACGCGAACCCTTTCGGGCTCAATGCGTCCGTGTATCACTCCAAGACTGTGCGCATACCCGAGGAGCCCGAGCATGCGATCCATGACCCATACCACATGGCGTTGGTCGAGACCGTCCTTGTGCAGACGGTCCGCGCGGAGCGCAGCGAGGGTCAACCCCTCGAAGTAACGGCAGACGATCCCGATGCGCTCGTTCGCGTTGAAGCGGCCGAGCATAAAGGGGAGGTTCCGCCAGTACCCGACATCCTGGCGATGCAGGAGGTCGAGCATGCGGATCTCATTGAAGAGGTAGGGATTATCGGCCGGCGTATTTGCCAGCCGGATCGCCACCCCAGCGCTGCCGTTGTCGATGCGCATACGACCGTGATAGATGGCCGAATGCTCGCCGACATGGAACTGCTCGCCGACGGCATATACTGTGCCGCCGACATGTATCGTTCTGCTCCCGCTAGGCGGGAGCAGCATGGTAAAGCCGTCCAAGGAGTAAGTCCCGCTCGCGGCCTTGCCAAGCGCTTCTGCATAAGACGCCTCGAGACGGTCACGAGCAAGTCGTGCAGCCTCTTGGTCGTCAAACGAGGAATACTTGGTGGCATCGAGTACGGCTCGCATCTCTTCCATTTCTGGAGCAAGATGCTTCTCCAATAATCGCGGCGGCAGAACGACAGTGAGCTCCTTGAATATCTCCTCGGGGCGTGTCGCCTGCATGACGCGATCGTGGATTGGTTTTAGATCAGCGTCCATCAACGTCTCCGTTTGCCCTAGAAAGAAGCGGCGCCCACAGGGCGCCGCTCAGAATCAGTGCCGTAGCCTGGGAACGATTACAACCGGATCGGACGACGACCCGACTCGAGGCTCTCCGAAGCGCCGGCGGACCGTTTGCCCATGCCCAGCTGATCCCAGGGGATCTGGGAGCCGAGCATGTAGAGCGCGCCGAAGTACTGGAGCTCCTCATTGCCGGCCGGGAGATCCTTGACCTTCATGACGCTAAGAACGAACTTGACGAGGTTGGTCTCCATCCGCGGATACGTGGCGGAGACCTCGACACCAAGTTGCCTCAGCATCTGGTCACGGTTGGCGGCGCCAATGAGCGCCGGCAACTTCGGGTTCTCGAGGGTTTCCTTGATCTTCGTCGCATCGTACGCAAGCGCAGATGCGATTTGGACGCCGGTACCCGCGAACACCTTGTTGATCTCGTCGTTCATGGCGTCACCGGCATCGCGTAGCGCACCGGTGTCAGGCGGTTGCATCATGCCCGGAGGCATGGCGCTCGCGCCGCCGCCGGCCATCATTGCGATCGCGTTCATGAGCATGGCCGGATTGGCCGCACCCTGCTGCCAGGCCTCGACCCACGCCTTCAGCTGGCCGTAGTACGAAACAATGGCCGGCCAGAGATTGGAGTCGATGCGCCCGAACAGGACCTTCTTGCGCGATTCGGTAACGAAGGTGCCGTCGAGTCCCTCGATTGCCTCGAAGATCTCGGCGTAACTGCGCCGCGTCAACTGCCTGCGGATCTTGAAGAATTCCGGAGGCACCGCCTCGGCGTTCTCGTCGGCGAAGGACTCGATCTTGCGGGCGAGCATGTCGGGGACATCGTAGAGACCGACGCGATGAGCGAGGGCTGCACGAATTGCCGAAATGACCGTCGATTGCTCGACCTTGAGTACACCACCAGCACGAAGTGCCGAAAGCCATGACTCGTCGGTAGGTACGCCCGGCAAAATGTCGGACGAATTGAACATGCTTACCGCCGCAGGAGTGACCGCAGCCACTGCGCGGAGCGTCTTGATCGCCTTGTTGGCGACAGCGATCGGAGTGCCGTTGAGGACACCCTTGATCGCCGTGTCGGGCGACATTTCCGCGTCCTTCAGGAGCGCGATGGCCTGGTCGCCGGGTTCGCCGACGATCGACTTCAGCATGTCGGTCACTTCTGGCACGCTCTTGCCGACGGTGTCAGCGAAGGGCGTGATAAAGGTGACCCAGCCCTCAGGCAGTGTTGCCGTTGGGGCAGTATCCGATTGAGTGTTCAAGACAGTGGTCCTCTCTCTCTTCTTGGTTGACCTTGGGTTGACTCGATTTCGGAATCTACTTTGCTAGCACAATGTAAAAGTACCCCGCTAACGAAGTAGCATATCCGCGCAACACATTTACATATATTAGCGGTATTGTCAATATACACCGCGGCCTGTCAAAGAATAATCTTGCTACTCTCACCTTACGCCCGGATGTATTTAGTGTCAAGTTGACACTAAGTTGAGTGTGGATAAGTGTATTATTGACAATAAGTAGGTTATCTTGTAGTATGGAGAAGTGAAACAGCCGTCTCAAAAGGATTTGCACTTTGCGGTGCTTGCAACCGATGTCGCGCTCTTTAGCGTCCGCGACAATATGCTTTTGGTGCGGCTCGTATCGGTTAACCGCCCGCCCTACTTTCCAAACACCCAAGGGCTCCCCGGCGGGCTTATCGACCCGAAGGAAACGGCAGAAGAAGCGGTAGCGCGCCATCTTGAGACAAAAGCGGGCGTTGCCGCGAGCACTCTATATATAGAGCAGCTCTACACGTTCAGCACTGTCAACCGCGACCCGCGTGGTCGGGTTGTGGCTGTCGCTTATTTGGCGCTCGTGCCGTGGGAGCAGCTTTCAGCCAAGCAGCAGGCAAACACAAAAGACGCATGGTGGGCCCCCGTGAGCGAGGCGCGCAAGCTGGCCTACGACCACGACGAGATATTGGCTGTGGCGCTCGCGCGCCTGCGCTCGCGCGCAACCTATACAACGCTCATCGGCCGGCTGATGCCGAAGGAGTTTACGCTCACTGAATTGGAGCACGTCTACGAAAGCGTCATAAAAACAAAACTGGACAAGCGCAACTTCCGCAAAAAGATACTCAAGCTCGACATCCTGAGCGAGCTCCCCCGCAAAAGGGCCTCGGGTCCCCACCGCCCGGCGCAGCTATACCGATTTTCGTCCGAAAAAGTGCGCGATATCGAGGTGCTATAAATAAAAAAGAATGGCCGGTCGCATTTGATGCGACCGGCCTGCTCGTTAAAGGTGAGCGCCCTCGTACAATCGATCGGCAAGATCGATCATAACCTCCCTCCCCTGCAAGACGCCCTGCCACTTTTCGGGGATGCCCTGGATGCCGAAGTGGGCGCCCAAGATGCCGCCGGCGATGGCGCCGTAGGTATCGGTGTCGCCGCCGAGCGAGATTACTTTGACGATCCCGTCGGCAAAGTCCTTGGCGTTGATTGCGGCCCAGAGCGCAGCCCTGAGCGACAGCACCGCCCAGCCCTTCTTGTCGACTCCGTCATCCTTACCGAGTATGTCCCGCTCGTAGTCGGGCTTGGAAAGGTCGACGGACAACACTTCGGCAAGCGCCTGGTCATCGTGCGACGCGCTATGCAGCAATCCGCACGCGGCTATCCACGCGTCCGAAGGCGAAAGCTCCGCGACGACAAAGGATACCGTAGCTGCGTATGCCGCGCAGGCCGCCTGTGATTGCGGATGCCTGTGCGTCACCCGGGATTGCGCGCGCCCAAGCTCCGCCGCCTTGATGCCTTCGCCGGGATACCGGAGCCCCGCAGGCGTGCAGCGCATGAGGCCGCCGTTGCTCGGGGGTGTCGGCATCTCGCCGTACGCAAACTGCGACAGCGAGTCCTGATAGATCTCAGGCTTGAGCGCGGCAGACAACGTGCTGCCGGAACCGTACGCACGGGTCGTCAAGATCGACTTACGGAGGTGAATGAAGCTGCGTAGGCGACCGTAGAGATCCATGGGGTCGAACTCCGGATGCGCCACCAGGCTTTGGGCAAGCGCGGCGGCGAGTTCGGAGTCGTCGGTCGGTTGCCCCGCGGTCACCGTGCGCTTGCCCTTAAACGGCTCGATGTAGTCGAACGGTTCGTACTCGTGCGGCACCAGGCCGCCGCGCGCCCGCATGTCTTCGGCGATGCGCTCGGGCGTCCAAGTCCATTCATACGGGGCGCCTAAGGCGTCGCCTGCGAGCACCCCCACCAATGCGCCGCGATAGCGGTCTCGTTTGCTGATGATCGTCACGTTTCTTCTCCTCTTGTGTGAAAGAACTACTCAGGAAGGTACCCTAGTAGGGCCCCTGTTGGCTAGGGCCTTACAATAAGCTTCTTTTCCGCCACTCCGGCTTATCCACCTATCCGCTTGACAACGGATTTGATAGTGTATAAGATACACTTAGTCGGACATTGCGGGCGGGAAAGAACTTATTTTTTTACCCCCAATTAGTGTACTAAATACACTAAGAAAAGCAACGTCTCCCCGTTCTTTGACAGGAGGAATCCAATGAACAAAGCCAAATCTGTGGGTGTTATCGTCGCCCGCTTCCAGGTAGCCGAGCTCCATGCAGGGCATCGGCACCTGATCGACTACGTGCGCGAGCGTCATGCATTGACGCTCGCAATCCTGGGGAAGCCCGACTTCCCTACCCCGCGCAACCCGCTCTCGTTCGAGATGCGCAACTGCATGCTCAAGCGTTCATACCCCGACGTCGAGGTCGAGGCGATAGCTGATCATCCCTCGGACCAGGCTTGGTCCGAAGCGCTTGACCGGCTGATCGGGCAGAAGTACGGCGACCGGCCCGCGGTCCTCTATGCATCGCGCGATTCGTTCCTCTCGGCTTACTCCGGCAGGTACGAAACGCATCTGGTGCCCGAGCTCGTACATGTAAGCGGCACCGAGTGCCGCAAGCGGATCGGCAGCGAGGGCGGCGAGTCGCTCGACTTCCGTCGCGGAGTCATCTACGCATGGCAGACACGCCTCGCGGTTACCCGCCCCATGGTGGATATCGCGGTGCTCAAGCCCGAAGTGCGCCAGGTGCTCCTGGCCGGAAAGTCTACCGATCCAGATGATAAGTGGCGCTTTATCGGCGGGCTGGTCGATCCGACCGATCCTTCGCTAGAGTTCGCCGCTAAACGCGAAACCCTTGAGGAGGCCGGCGACATCGAAGTCGACGACTTCCGCTATATCGGCTCCAGAGCCGTCAGCGACTGGCGCTACAAGGGTACCGGTGAAGGCGGTATTACCACCTTCTTTCGCGCGCAATTCATCTTTGGCGGCCCTCGCGCTGCCGATGATATCGCGCGGCTCAAGTGGGTACCGTATGCAGACGTGATGGAACATCTCATCGAGGACCATGCACCCCTCGGCGAGATGCTGATGAAACACCTCGCTGCGGCATAAGGCCGCAGCGTCCCTCAACCAATGTTAGGAGAACATCATGAACGCGAATGTGAAAGTCGCTGCGACCGGTATCGACGACATCAACACCGTCGAGCTGACCGACAGCTACAAGATCTCGCACTGGAAGCAGTACCCCAAAGGCACTACCAAGGTCTTCTCGTTCTTCGAGAGCCGCGGCGGCGTCTTCCCGGCGGTTACGTTCTTCGGTCTGCAATACATTCTCAGACGCTACTTCGCAGGGCCGGTGGTCACGCGCGAGAACGTCGAGGAAGCGGCCGAGGACTTTGCGATGCATCTCGGCGACCCGTCGATCTACAACAAGGCCGGCTGGGAGCATATTCTCGAGAAGCATGGCGGGCGGCTGCCGGTCATTATCCGCGCAGTACCCGAAGGCACTTCGGTGCTGGCGCACAACGCGCTGATGACGATCGAGAACACGGACCCGGAAGTGCCGTGGATCACCAACTACGCCGAGACCGTGCTTTCGCAAGCATGGTACCCCTCGACGGTGGCGACCCAGAGCCGCGAGATGCGGAAACTGGTCCTGAAGCAGCTTGAAAAGACCGGCGATCCGTCGCAGATCGACTTCAAGGTGCACGACTTCGGCTTCCGCGGCTCGACCTCGGTCGAGTCCGCAGGAATCGGAGGGTGTGCGCATCTGGTGTCCTTCCGGGGTACCGATACGCTTCAGGGATTGCGGGTCGCACGCAAGTACTACGGTGAACGGATGGCGGGATATTCTATTCCGGCCGCCGAGCACTCGACCATCACTTCATGGGGACGCGAGCATGAGGCTCTTGCTTACCGCAACATGCTCGAGCAGTTCCCCACTGGCATAGTGGCCGTGGTGTCCGACAGTTACGACATCTACAACGCATGCGAGAACCTCTGGGGCAAGGAGTTGCGGGAGCAAGTCCTCAACCGAGATGGGGTGCTGGTCGTACGGCCCGACTCCGGCTATCCGCCGGAGGTTGTGGTGAAAGTGCTCGACATTCTCGGTCGCGCCTTCGGCTACACCGAGAATGAAAAGAAGTACAAGGTGCTTAACCCGAAGATCCGCGTGATCCAGGGCGACGGCATTGATCACCAGATGATCCACAGCATCCTCACGAGCATGGAGTTCGCGGGGTGGTCTGCGGACAATGTGGCCTTCGGCTCCGGTGGCGGCTTGCTCCAGAAGATGGACCGTGACACTCAGAAGTTCGCCTTCAAGTGTTCGGCTGTCGAAGTAGGCGGCGCATGGCAGGACGTCATGAAGGACCCGATCACCGACCCGGGCAAGAAGTCCAAGGCGGGCCGGCTCGCGCTGGTGCGGCAGGACGGCGAGTACCGGACCATGCGCGAGGAAGAGGCCGGACGCCTCGGCTTGCGCAATGAACTGGTGCCGGTGTTCAAGGACGGATTCCTTCTCTATGATCAGAGCTTTGCCGAGATCAGGGCACGCGCAAGCGTGTGACATCGCAATCGCCCCGCGAGTAGAATTACTACTCGCGGGGCTTTCTTTTTGACGGATAAGATTATGACGAAACCTGCTGCACGATAGGTATAAAGTTGTTTCCGCGCGCAGTGGCGCCGGAGATGGTGCTGTGCTTGAGGATGAGCTCGCCGTTTTGCTTGAAGATGCCGACTTCGTCGCCGGTATTATCCGACGCGCGGCAGATAACTCCCGACAGCTCGTCGGTCAAAAGCGGCGTGGTCTTGGTATCGATTGTCGTGCAGTTGCCCGGATACGTCCCCACCGGGAGCGTTGCGTCCGCTATCTGGAGCGTCACAACAGTGCGGGGCCCTATTTTGTCGGGGAGCGGCTGGCCGGGACTGATGTGCCAGATAAACTGGTCGCGCAAAGTGTCGTCAACCAGCGGCTGCGTATGGGAAATGTAGTACGCAAACCATCCCCCGAGACCGATGATGATAAGGAGTGCTACGACGACCGAAACCGTGTATCCGCTCTTGGGCTCACCTGAGTTCTGAGTATCCATGTTTTTTGCAGTCATTTATTCTATTGTATACAACCTGTAGGGAAAATGAAGTGTTCAGAAAAAACCCATGCAGTCTAACGCCGTTTGTCCTTTGGCTTTTTACGCAGGCGCACGCTCTTGGGAGTGATCTCGAGATATTCGTCCTCGGCCATAACCTCAAGCCCGCGCTCGATCGAGAGCGTATAGGGCGGCACAAGATTGATGGCCTCGTCGGAGCCGGATGCGCGCATGTTGGTGAGCTGCTTGCCCTTGGTCGGATTGACTTCCATTTCTTCCCCCTTGGATGTATTTCCTATGACCTGGCCCTCGTATACCTCGACCGCGGGAGATATATAGAGCACGCCGCGATCCTGCAGATTCCAGAGAGAAAAGCCCAACGCCTTGCCGCTGGCCATCGAGATCATCGAGCCCACGACGCGCTTTGTGATCTCGCCCGCGTAGGGGCGGAACTCGACGAAACGGCTGGAGAGTATGCCCTCCCCTTTCGTGTCGAGCACGAATTGCGAGCGGTAGCCCAAGAGCCCGCGCGTCGGACCCTCGAATGTCATACGAATAACCTCGCCTGCGCGGACATCCTTGAGGATGCACTTGCGGAGCCCGAGCTTCTCGATTATCGCGCCCTGGAACTCCGGCGGCGTGTCGATGACGATTTCCTCGAATGGCTCGAGCACTTGGCCGTCGCGCTCCTCCAAAATGACGTGTGGCTGGCTGACCTGCATCTCGTAACCCTCGCGGCGCATGTTCTCAAGCAAGATGGCGATGTGGAGTTCTCCCCGGCCGGACACGTGGTACATGTCGCCGGCATCAAACTCGACCTTGAGCCCGACGTTGACCTCGAGCTCGCGCTCAAGGCGCTCGCGGATCTGGCGCGAAGTGACGAACTTGCCCTCGCGGCCGGCGAACGGCGATGAGTTGACGAAGAAATCGAGCGTGATGGTCGGCTCATCAATAGCGATAGCGGGGAGCGGCGCGGCTGCCTCGTCGCTTGTGATCGTTTCGCCGATGTAGATCTCGGGCAATCCTGCAACAAGCGCGATGTCCCCGGCCGAAGCTTGAGTCGTCTCGACTTTCTGCAGACCCTTGAACGTAAAGAGCTTGGTTATCTTGCCGCTTCTTGTTTCGCCGTTCGGCTTTTTTATAAAAACGGTGTCGCCGGTTTTAAGCACCCCGTCGTACACGCGCACGATGGCGAGCCTGCCCAAAAAGTTGTCGTAGCCGAGATTGAACGGCTGCGCCATGAGCGCCCTGCCATCTGTCGGCCTGGCCGAGGACGGCACATGTTTGATGATCGTTTCCAGAAGCGGCGTGAGGTCTTTTGATTCATCGGTGAGCTTGAGCTTGGCGACCCCCTGGCGCCCGATAGCATAGACAACCGGAAAGTTGCTCTGCTCGTCATTGGCTCCGAGTTCGAGGAAAAGCTCGAGTACCTGCTCCTCCGCTTGCGCCGGGTTCGCTGCGGGCTTGTCTATCTTGTTGATGACTACGATCGGCTTGAGGCCGAGCTCAAGCGACTTCTTGAGCACAAAGCGCGTCTGCGGCATAGGGCCCTCTTGCGCGTCCACTACCAAGAGCACCGAGTCGATCGAGCGCAGCACGCGCTCCACTTCCGAGCCGAAGTCGGCGTGCCCCGGCGTATCGACAATATTTATCTTGCCATCCTTGTACGGAATAGAAGCGTTTTTGGCATAAATGGTGATGCCGCGCTCGAGCTCGAGCGTGTTTGAGTCCATCGAGACGCCTTCCTCCCCCACGCCGGTCTGCTTAAGCAAAGCGTCGGTCAAGGTGGTCTTGCCGTGGTCCACGTGCGCGATAATGGCGATGTTTCGGATTTCCATAAAAAGAAGCCGGGCTATCCCCGAGCTATGCATATATAGTACATCAAAAAGACGTATATATCAAACAGCACTGCGGAGCGCATGGGCGTCCCGCAGTGCTGTTCTCTCCTTATGGTAGTTGATGCTTATCGCGAGTCGTCAGACCAGTCGTTGGACGAAATGTTCGAGCTGTCCAAGGTCGAACTGCGCGAGCTGTCGCTCTGGCCGCCAGTCTGGGAAGTGTTTGAATTCGAGCTGTCCTTGCGATTTGGGTCTTTGTTGCCCTGGGAAGTATTGCGATTATCGTTGTTCATATAGTTTGTGTTAGATTCTTATATGCGAATAATCTCCTTCGACCTCATCCAGCGTATCAAACCCGCCTGAAGAAAAAGTTAAGGACAGTTGCGCGTTCTCAACCTCCTTTGTTTCTTCTTCGTCTATGCTCTGCGCGCCATCAGCCCACTGGGACATGCCAAGCCCAAGTATGGCAAGAAAGAGGACCGCTACCACAATACCGAGAGTGACCATGCGTCTAGTATGGTCACTCTTGGATTAGATCTGCATGAAGGAGTTTATTGCCCCGCTCCCTGGCCGCGGCCAGGAATTGTCATGCCTGCGGGACGTATCTGTATCGAGGTCGCCGTAAGCGAGCCGTCGCTGTTGCTCGTGCCGGTCACGGTCACTTCAGTGCCCGCGGTCAAGTCGCTCGCCGTACCAACGGCTGACTTCAGTATCTGCGTCGAGGGGCTTATAAGCACGATCTCGCTGCTGCTGCCGTTTTGCTGCTGGATCGAGATGCTGGTACCCGAGTCAGAGATAATCTGTCCGGCTGTAAAGCCCGCTCCGGCTCCAGCCCCCGTCCCGCGCGCGCCTCCCGCCCCGACGGTGCGTGCAAATCCGCCAGCGGGAAGCTGGCCGTTGCCGAATGACGGCGTGCTGCTCTTGGCGTACGTCATACCCCCGTAAAAGCTCGCGCCCATCAACACGACGACGACCACACCTGCGATAATTTTGTTGTTCCCATTCATATTAATTTCTACTTATTAATAACCGCTGATAATTTATTCGTACCTGAGCGCCTCGATCGGGTTAAGACCTGCCGCGCGCCTTGCCGGAT
>CAZLHN010000003.1:0-18887 GCA_964559665.1 uncultured Candidatus Saccharibacteria bacterium | reverse complement strand
TAGGACAACGGACTCTGAATCCGTTTATCTTGGTTCGAATCCAAGTCTGGCAGCCAGTGACTTTTAGATAAATCTATTGTAAAGTTTTCGCGTTAGGAAATTTTATATGAAAAATACCATCCTGGGTGTTGTCATAGTCGCCTCTCTTATTGCTTTCGGGATTTATTTTTACCATCCTATGCCGGCTCAAACTGAAATCACAACCGAAGCATCTAGCACTTCGGTCGTTGCTGAGAGTAAAGAGGCCGTAAAAGATATTCTTCAGAGAGCGGGAATAACTGCAACGGATATTCAAGCCGAGCTGGATACATATGCAGCAGAGAATTGGGATATTAATTTCCTTACTGATGGAGATATTAATGGCGATGGGAAAGATGACTACGTGTTTTATATCGAGGATAAAAACAACGTTCACAAGTCAGAATTTCCGGATGATACGGGTCGAGGACGCAAACTGATTATGTTCCTCAGTAAATCCGATGAATCCTATACAATTTTTACAGGAGCGGATTTGCTGTATAAAAATTTAGAGTGTGGAGATTGTGGTGGTGTTAACGATCCAATGCTAAATGTATCTATCTCCAGTTCCACGCTTTCTATACGCGAAAGGGGCGGCTCACCTGGCGCATGGTGGATTTTAGGTGCGGATATTCTCTACCAAGACGGCAAGTGGATTAAGATAAAAGAAGTTAATGAGGAGGACACAGGAACTTACTAGCATTCTGGCACAGAGCTTAGACTTGTTCGAATATCGTTCCACACTGGCAGCCAACATAGATATCCTATCTCTGACCGGAGCGTTACTTCTCCCAGGGGAGTATAGTTTTATAGGTATGTTTAAAAATAAAACTCTTTGGGGAATTATTCTTCTGGTAGTTATTATCGGCGGGGCTTTTTTGGCTTATCAGGTGTACACGGTAAATCTGGCTCACACCACGTTCGATCGGTATTACGCCTTCCGCGGCTGTACGCAGTTGATAGATAAAACTGATACCTATGGCGATTGCAAACTTGCCGACGGCACAACCATTAAGATCGTACTCATAAACGGTAAATGGTATCTCGACGGAGATGGGCCAGGCGTTTGGTAGAGAACGTACTATTTATTTTTTGGCTAGAAACGCAACGAGCTTGTCGAGCTGCTCACTCCAGCCTTGCTCCATGCCGCCAAGCATCTGCTCGACTCCCGGCGCAGTACCCTCTGCCCCTGTGTGTACGATAAGCTTTGTTTTGCCTCCCATATCCTCAAATGTTGCCGTCGTTGTGCCTTCAAGGAGATGATTGCCCTTATCATCAAGCGCGATATTGGTGAATACCAGCTTTTTGTTTTCTTCTACCTCGGTAAAGGTTCCCTTCATCGGAGTCTTCATGCCGCTCATGGGGCCCATGTTGTCCCCTGCTTGCATCACAATATAGAGCTCGCTACCCACGCGCGCGTCTACCGTGCACACCGGGTTAGTAAAGCCCTTTGGCGCCCACCATTGTTTAACCTGTACCTCATCTACCCATGCCCGCCACACGCGCTCAGCCGGCGCATCGATATCTCTCGTCAGTGTTATATATTTTTCCATACCCCTAGTCGGTTAGTATAGTAATCCTATTTCTTTTCGCTCGCAGCTTTTATAAAGGCTGAAAACAATGGATGCGGGTGGAGCGGACGCGAGAGGAACTCGGGGTGGAACTGGGTTGCCAGGAAGAACGGATGCACCTCTTTTGGCAGCTCGGCTATTTCCATCAGCCGGCCGTCAGGAGATTTGCCCGAGAACACGAGCCCGGCGCTCTCGAGCTTTTCTATATATTCCGGATTGACCTCATAGCGGTGGCGGTGGCGCTCCTCTACCTGCGCTTTGCCGTAGGCCTGCGCCGCGACGCTCCCCTCTTTGAGGACTGCGGTGTATGTGCCTAAGCGCATCGTGCCGCCGTAATCCTGTTTTGAAATCTTTTCTTTCTGGTCGGGCATGATGTCGATGACCGGATGCGGAGCGTCTTTGTTGACCTCGGCCGTATTTGCGCCCTCGAGCCCCGCCATGTGGCGCGCGTACTCGATAGTGAGCCACTGCATGCCGTAGCACAGACCGAGGTACGGGATTTTATTTTCGCGCACGAACTGTATCGCAGAGACGAGCCCTTCTACCCCGCGCTCGCCAAAGCCCCCCGGCACAATGATCCCGTCGTACTTTTTTAATTCATCGAGACTGAGCTTGCCTGTCTCAAAATCTTCGGAATCGATGTATGAAATGTCGGGCTTGAGTTCCTGATGGTACGCCGCCGCCTTTATAGACTCGATGACCGAGATGTACACGTCGGCCAAAACATACTCACCGGATTTAAAATATTTGCCGACTACCGCAACCTTTACTACCGAGCTACCGTTCTTTGACTTAGCGACGTAGGCCGCCCAGTCGGAGAGGTCGCTCGCGCGGGGCTCGAGCCCGAGCACGTCACAGATAATGTCGCCGAGGCCGTCCTTCTCGTAGTTGAGAGGCACGTCGTAGATGCTCTCGACGTCGGGTGCCGAGACAACACGCTCGGGAGACACGTTGCAGAAGAGCGCGATCTTTTCCTTGCGCTTTTGGTCAAGCGGCACTTCGGCACGCGCCAAAATGATATCGGCCTGGAGCCCGACGGAGTTTAACTCTCGGGAGGCATGCTGGGTGGGCTTGGTCTTCATCTCGCCGATGTTGCCCGGTATGGGCACGTACGAGAGCATCACCATGGCGACGTCCTTGGGCGCCTCATGCTTGAGCATACGCGCCGCTTCGAGGAATAGGATGTTCTCGTACTCGCCCACGGTCCCTCCCACCTCTATTATCGTGATATCCGACTTGGCCTTGGCCTGCGCCTCTTTGATGCGGCGGATGACCTCGGCGGGGACATCGGGCACCACCTGCACATTGCGGCCCTTGTACTCGAGATTGCGCTCGCGCCTAATGACCTCCTGATACACGCGGCCAGTCGTCATGTAATTGGTGCGCGTGAGTGTGACGTCCAGAAACCGCTCGTAGTTGCCCATATCCTGGTCGCACTCGTCGCCGTCCTCAAGCACGAACACCTCGCCGTGCTCCGTCGGGTTCATAGTCCCGGCGTCGACGTTGATATACGGGTCGATCTTGAGGGCGGTGACCGCAAAGCCCTTGGATTTTAAAATACGCCCAATGGAGGAGGAGGCGATGCCCTTGCCTATGCCCGACATCACCCCGCCAACTACGAAAATATATTTTGGCATGCTTTCCTAGATCTTAAGATATCGCCGCACCGCAAGCAAGCTGGCGACCGCCCCGAGCACCACCCCCGAGCCCGCGATAATGCCGAAGAACAGCAGGAAGTGTGACAGATAGTAGTCAAAAACATTAATCCCGCCGAAGAAGCCCTCGGTGGCATTGCCGAGCCACCATGCGAGCGGATAAAAGAGTAGCAGCGTGATGATTGCGGCGATGAGCCCATACAAAACGCCTTCCACCATGAAGGGCGCCCTAATGTATGTCTTGCCCGCGCCGACCAAGCGCATGACCTGTATCTCCTCGCGCGAGGAGTAGATAGTAAGGCGCAGGGTGTTGAATGATATCGCTATTGTTATAAGCACGAACAACCCGATGATAAATCCGCCTATCCACTTGCCGGAGTCTGTTATCTGCACGAGCCGGTCTATCGCGTCGCGGTGCTCCTGGTCGAAGTAATTTATCTTGTCGATCACCTGCGGGCTCCCCGAGGCGAGCGCATCCTGGCCCTGGAGGAAGTTGGCGATGACGTCGTACTGCGTAATGTCTTTTGCCTTGACGTTGAGCACGGCGCCGAGCGGATTATCGCCGAGCTCGTCGAGCGCCTGCAGAGTGAGCTGGTCATTCTGATGCCGCTCGCGGAACTGGGCCAGTGCGTCATCGCGCGATATATACTGCACGCTCTCCACCTGCGGCAGTGCCTTGAGCGACGCCTCGATGTCGACGATGCGCGCATCGGGAGCGTCGGTCGTAAAGTAGACGTCCATGTCCGCCTTGTCGCGGAATTGCTCTAGTGTGGTGTTAAGGATCACGCCGGCAAACATCGCCAGGCCTATTACCAAAAGGGTGGAGACCATCATCAAAACCGAGGCGAAGGATACGAAGCCGTTCCTCCAAAAGTTGAGGAACCCCGCCCTGAATACCCGTTTGATGCTGAGCCAGTTCATATCACTATTCTATAGTATGTATTTGCCTTCCCTGTCGTCCCGGATCACCTTGCCGCGGTCGAGCGTGACGACGCGCTTTTTGAGGCTGTCGATGACGCCTTTGTTGTGGGTGGTGAGGATGATGGTGGTACCGAGGTCGTTGATCTTTTTGAGTATCTGCACTATCTCGAACGTGTTGACCGGATCGAGATTGCCGGTTGGCTCGTCGGCGACGATGACATCGGGCTGGTTGACTATTGCGCGCGCGATGGCGACACGCTGCGCCTCCCCGCCGGAGAGCTCGTCAGGGAAGTTGTTTGCCTTTTCGCTGAGGTCCACGAGGTCGAGTACGTGCGGTACGTCGGAGGCTATCTCCTCTTCGCTGCGGCCCGCGGCCTCCATTGCAAAGGCGACGTTTTCGTACGCGGTCTTCTGCGGCAAAAGGCGGAAGTCCTGGAATACGGTGCCTATCTTGCGGCGCAAGTCGTTGATGCGCCTTGAAGGCACGTCGTGCACGTTGACCGACTCAAAAAAGACAGAGCCCGATGAGGGCTTTTCTTCCGCGAGGAGCATTTTTACCAGCGTGGTCTTGCCGGCGCCGGAGTGGCCGACGATGGAGATAAACTCGCCCGGCTCCACCGAAAAGCTGACGTCGTCCAAAGCAACGGAGCTATCAGCGTATATTTTGGATACGCGATCGTAGTAAATCACAACCCGTCTATTTTACCCTATTTTCAGCTCAATATGCAAAATTAGGCCAGAAACGGCTCTATATTACCTTCAAGCACGCTCTCGGCGTCGCGGACCTCCACGTTTGTGCGGTGGTCTTTGACCAGCTTGTACGGATGGAGGACATACGAGCGGATCTGGTTGCCCCACTCTATCTTGCCTGCGGCGGTGGAGAGGTCGTCTATGCGCTCTTTGCGCTCCTCTTCCATCTGATGGAGCAGCTTCGCTTTTACTATCGCCAAAGCCTTCTCTTTGTTGGACCCTTGCGTGCGCTCGCCGTCCACGTGCGCGGATATGCCCGTCGGTTTGTGCACCACACGGACTGCGGTCTCGCGCTTATTAACATTCTGCCCGCCGGGGCCGCCCGAGCGGGCAACCGTAACCTCGAGATCATCCTCAGGGATGTCGATGTCGGAGACTTTTTCTATGACCGGCAAAACTTCCACGAGCACGAAGGAGGTCTGGCGCTTTTGGTTGGCGTTAAAGGGCGAGATGCGCACGAGCCGGTGCACGCCATATTCGTTTTTGAGAGTGCCGTAGACACCCTTCCCCACTATCTCTACTGAAAGATTGCGGTAGCCGCCATGGTCGTTCTGGTTTTCGTGCAACAGTTTGTAGCTCCAGCCCTTTTTTTCTATAAATTTGCGGTACATCTCAAAGAGCATGTGCGCAAAGTCTTCGGCGTCGTCTCCTCCCGCGCCCGCAACTATCGTCATGATGGCGCCGCCAAGGTCGTATTTGCCGCCGCCCTCGAGCTGCACCTTGAGGTCCTGGAGTTCCTTGATCATGTCCTGAGCCTCGGCCGGGTTGCTCCAAAAATCCGCCGCTGTCATGGCGGCCTCTATCTCTTTGACGCGGACTTCTATCTCTTCTTTGGTCATTATTGCAAGTATAGATAAAAAGAGACCGGCCCGCTATTGGGCGGGCCGGTAGACGACCGGTATGGCGAGGCGCTTGGCGAACTCGATTTCCTTCTGCATTTCGGGAGACGGCTCTCCAAAAACCCAGAGTTCCTCGGGCGACATGGTGGTAAGACTATGCTCGCTGATAAGCGCCCGGGAGGCAGACCTCGCCTCAAGGTCGATACGATGGACCTCCGCCGCTATCAAGTACGGGATCATGGGCATTACTTCCTCCCGCTTCTTGATCTCGGAAAAAAGTGCGCGCGCCTTCTTAAGATCGCCCGCGTTTGCTGTCGGGCACGACAGGAACACCAGTTTCATGGCTATCATCTCCCTAGTAAAGAACTGACTTGAGCCGGAGGCCGGGATTGAACCGGCGACCTGCGGTTTACGATACCGCCGCTCTACCAACTGAGCTACTCCGGCTTATATTTTTTGCTTCGATTCCGCGTGAAATCGAGAGCCGAAGGCCGGAATCGAACCGGCGACCTACTCCTTACCATGGAGTTGCTCTACCATCTGAGCTACTTCGGCTTATCTGACAACACCTATCAACTTACAATAAAACGGCCAAAAACGCCAAAAATTAAGGAGTATACTTACGCTATATGAATGAGACATTCCGCAGGATCGCGCACGTCACGAGCCGGGTCATGGGCTCGCCGTGGGCGTTTATGATCGCGTTCGGCGTGATCATCGTGTGGGCCGCGAGTGGATTCTTATTTAACTTCTCCAACACGTGGCAGTTGGTCATCAACACGGGCACGACCATCCTGACATTCCTGATGGTGTTTTTGATCCAGAACACGCAGAACCGCGATGCGCATGCAACGCACCTAAAGCTCGACGAGCTTATAAAAGCGCTCGACCCTGCCGACAACGCGCTTATCGATGTCGAAGACGAGACCGACGAGCGCATGACCAAGCTCGAAGCGGAATTCAGAAAGTTCAAGAGCGAACACGAGCATTAGTCCTATTGCCTGGAGAGGCGGAATTGCGAAATATTCTGGAGTATAAAGAGCGCCAGGCCCATTGAGCTTGCGGTATTGATGAGGAGGAGCGCCTGTCCCAGCATATTGCCCGGCAGATAGAGCGGGTTAAAAACGAAGACCATCATGCTATGGAGCAACAGGCTCACGGCATCGAGCGGCAGCGTCGGGAAGCTCCCCGGTGACACGAGACCGAGATACCAATACTCGCAGGCGAAAAAGAGCACGAACTCGGCGACAATGACCGACAGCAGCACAACCATGTGCGACGGGCTGTGCACTTCCTCTACAATCTCGGTTGCAACGTACAAGGTCACGATAGAGCCTACGACGGCAAAGCCGAGCACCAGCCAAGCCGCAGCGCCCGAGGGCCACATATATAAAAGTAAGCCTTGAAGGAGGGCGAGCGCCAGCAAACCGACAACGGAGTGAGAGAGCTTGAACTTTCTTCGAGACATGGAGTCAGTATAACAGCCAAAATTGCAGTCCCAGTGGACAATGTGTATCTAACGTTTTACTTGGAAAATCTTGGCTTTTCGGCTAGAATGGCCCAGTGTCCGCATTATGCGGGAGTAGCTCAACTGGTTAGAGCGCTGCCCTGTCACGGCAGAGGTTGCGGGTTCAAGTCCCGTCTCTCGCGCAAAGTAGATCTCGCTAGTGTCGGCGGAAGGACTTGCACCTTCGACCTTGGGTTTATGAGTCCCATGCTCTAACTACCTGAGCTACGCCGACAATGCGTCCAACGTAGCATTTTTACGCTTTCTCTTCAACGCGAGCTTTGAGAAGCACGTATATTTTCGCAAGCGCCATCGCAGTCAGCGGTATAGTGACGAGAAGTCCGACGAGTATGCATAGCGCCCCGAGTATATTGATAAGCCCCGCAAGCATGCTGAACCAGAAGATCTTCCATTTGACCCCATGAGTCAACACAGCACTCTTGTGGATGCTCTCCATGATATGAGCTCCATCGATTACGGCGAAGGCAACGAGGCAGTAGCGCAGACTGATGTACATGAGGCCCACCATCCCCCCTACGAGGAGCGCGGCTGCCACAAGCCCGGTGAGCAGGTCGATGTGTGCGAGAGAAACAATAAGCACTACTCCAAACCCGACCACGATCGCAACAAGTACCAAGCCGAGGATAAGCAGGCCTATGAGCAGACTCGCCAGGAAATATCGCCCGACCATTTTATAGGGCGGAAAGATGTTGCGATAAGAAACAGCCTCTCCCCTAGCGAGTCTGAGCGTAATGAGCTTGTAGCCCACTCCGACAAAGAGCCCGATGATCGTAAAGATAATGCTGAATATAGGCGCCAGAATAGTGGTACTGAACATGAACCGCAAAAGCGCGGAGAGAATGTTAAGCGCGATGACAGTAAGCGTAGCCTGAAGCAAAATGCCGTTATGCGCCTTAAATTGCACCCAACCCCACCCCAGCACTTCTTTGATGGAAAAAGCCTGTCCCATAGATAATATAAAAACTAATAAATACGCCCAAGCACGCTTTAAGTATAAAGCATGTCCTGCTCCTGCGCGACCGCCACACAAGCTTGTTGCGGGGGCGGGAATTGCACCCGCGACCTCAAGGTTATGAGCCTTGCGAGCTACTACTGCTCCACCCCGCGATAAAAGACCAGTATATCAAATATAATCGAACTCTTCAAACACGCGGCGGTAGAGGTCGATCGTGGCGTTGGCGTCGCGCGAGGTGAGCTGATACGACTCTCCGCCGTGCGCGATGTCGTTGCGTACTTTGTGCGCCTTCCATGCCAGGTCAAGCGTCGAGAATTGCAGTGGGTTGGCGTCGCGCAGCTTCTCCCCCACCTCTTTTCCACGGTACCCCGCCTGCGTGAGCATGTCGCCGAGCATGATGTCGGCTTCAAGTATCGCGCGGCGCCAATCGCTCTCGTTTGGAGAGTTGGCGAGCGCATGCACCCGATCCCACTGCGGATTTTTGGGCGCTTCGGGCTCGATGTGCGTGTGTTCGTGCTCGTGCGCCTCCTTATCGTGATAGCCGCGGTGCTCCACCGTAACCAGCCGGATGCGCGCCCACACCACAAGCGCGAGCAATATGACCGTAAGCCCCATCCCGACGAGCGCGACCTGCCCGAAGAAAGAGCCGAGGCTCATAAGCACGTGCGAGGCGGGAGCCTGCGCCTCCTGTACTGTGTCCGAGACCGCCGGCACGGCAAAAAAGATGTCGTACACGCGCAGCAGAAGATACTCTATGTTAAGGAAATGGATGCTGTCCATCGATACTTATTGTACCTCGCCCAAAAGTTGCTTGCCGACTGTGAACAGTCCGGCCTCGTCTCCGTGCGCGGCGGTAAACTGGATGCCGACCGGGAGGTTCTTCCCTTCTCGCGGCACCACACCCATCGGCAGAGAAATAGCGGGGTTTCCGGTGAGGTTTGCGGTTACGGTAAAGATGTCGAGCAGGTACATCTTGAGCGGATCGGAAGCGTTTTCTCCCAGCTTTGGCGCTGGAGACGGCGCTGAGGGTGTGGCAATAAAATCCACCGCATCAAGCGCGCGAGCGACTTCGGCCGTCAGCTGGGCGCGTGCCGCAGTTGCCTTGCCGTAGTAGGCGTCGTAGTAGCCCGAGGAAAGCACATAGGTGCCAAGCATGATACGGCGGCGCGCCTCCGGACCGAAGCCCTCGCCACGAGTCTTTGCGTAATCCTCCCAGAGGTTGTCGCCCCTCAGCGAGAGGCCGTAGCGCACACCGTCGAAGCGCGCGAGGTTGGTCGAGACTTCGGCCGGCATGATGACGTAGTAAATGGCGAGCGCGAGCCCCGCCGAAGGTAGCTCTATGTCGACGATTTCGTATCCTTGCGCCTTCAATTTTTCAAGCGACTCTTCAAAGTGCTCAAGCGCGTCGGCATCTACACCATTAGCGAGCAGACCGCGCGGCACGCCGATTTTCTTTTTGATCTCGCGTTTTGGATAAAAGCCCGCCTCGTGCGATGTGCTGTCGAGCGCGTCTTTGCCGCGGATCGTGTTGAAGATGATCTCCGCGTCGGCAACCGTATGAGTGAGCGGCCCGGCCTGGTCGAGAGACGAGCCCATAGCGACAAGCCCCGCGCGAGATACCGTGCCGTAGGTGGGCTTGAACCCGACAAGGCCGCAAAAACTCGCCGGCTCGCGGATGGAGCCGCCGGTGTCAGTGCCAAGTGCGCCGAGTGCGAAGCCAGCCGCCACCGCAGCGGCCGAACCGCCGGAGGAGCCGCCCGGTACGCGCGATTCGTCATGCGGATTCTTGGTCGGGCCGTAGGCAGAGTTCTCGGTCGATGAGCCATGCGCGAATTCGTCCATATTGGTGCGGCCAATAAACACCGCTCCCGCTTCCTTCAGCTTTTTTATGACTGTTGCATCATAGCTGGCGACGTAGTTCTCAAGGATTTTAGAAGCAGCCGAGGCTGTGCGGCCTTCTATCAAAATATTGTCTTTTATCGCGAGTGGTATGCCGAGCAACGGGTGACTCTCACCGTTCTTGCGCTTTTCATCCGCAGCCTTGGCTTGTTCCTCGGCATCGGCAAACACTTCCAGATACGCGTGTATCGACGCGTCTCTTGCTACTATCGCCTCTCTGCATGCGCGTATCAAATCAACAGAGGTTATCTCCCCTGCTTGGAGTTTTTTTGCCGCTTCGGTTATGGAAAGTTCAGCGAGATTACTCATCTTTTTGTATTATCTTGCGCACGACATTGTAGCCGCTCTCGCGCTTTGGGAACGCAGCCTTGAGCGACTCCTCTTTCCCTGCGAGCGTATCGTCTGAAGCGTGCGGAGTACCCGCCTTGCCCGACGCAAGTCGAGGCAGGTCCTCACGCATGACGTTGTGCACTAGAGGGGCAGACAAAGAAGCATCTCCCTCCCTGTAAGTCATAAGGGGATGGTCGGTAGACGCTTCTTTGTCTGCCGAAACCCCCTTGCTTGCCGACAACTGCCCGACGTAATCCAAAATATTAGAAATATCCTTCTGCAAAGAAGCAGTTTCCTCTTCAGTAAGCTTGAGCCGTGCTAGCTCTGCCAGGTTTTGTATCTCCTCCTTCGAAATCATGTGCCAATACTACACTAGGAAATGAGCTTGAGGAACTCCTTTTCCGAAAGTATCTGTACGCCCAGCTCTTGCGCTTTATCGAGCTTGGAGCCGGCTTCTTCGCCAGCTACCACATATGTGGTGTTTTTGGAGACCGACCCTGATATGTTGCCGCCTAATGCGCGAATCTTTTCCTTCGCTTCGTCGCGCGAGAGGCTCTCCATGGTGCCAGTCAGTACAAATGTTTTGCCCGAGAGCGGGAGCTTTTTGCCCGCGGACTTTCGGAATGCCCCGTTCTCTATATGTATATATTTCTGCAAGCGCTGCAGCAATTTTTTATTGTCTTTTTCGGCAAACCAAACACTGATAGCTTTGCCGACGATCGGGCCAATGCCCTCGATCTGTTCCAGTTCTTCGGCAGATGCAGATGCAATAGCATCAATTGTTTTATAATGCTCTGCCAAAAGTATTGCCGTCTCCTCACCCACATGCGGGATCGAGAGGCCGGTAATAAGCCGCGAGAGCTCCGCATGCTTTGCGGTGCGCGCGATGGAGTCGACCAATTTGTTAGCCGAAACTTCCGCGAAGCCTTCGAGCGGCTCTATGTCGCCCGCCTCAAGCGTAAAAAAGTCGTCGAAGTTCTGCACGAGCCCTTCTTCAAGCAATTGATCTACCGTGCTTTCGCCCAAGCCCTCGATGTCGAGTGCCGCGCGCGACGCAAAGTGCCGCAGCACTCGCCTGCGCACCGCGAACGAATCCTTCGCCACACACCGCCACGCCGCCTCGCCGGGCACGCGCTCGATGGCGCCGTCTCCGCCGCACTCGGCGACATGGGTCGGCCACTTAAACGCCTTTTCTTTGCCAGTGCGTAATTCTGTCAAAACTTTTACTATGTCGGGGATAACGTCGCCGGCCTTTTGGAGTATCACCGTGTCGCCTACGCGCACATCGAGGCGCTTAATCTCGTCCTCATTATGGAGCGTCGCGCGCGAAACGGTAGTGCCCGCGACAGAAACGGGCCTCAGGTGCGCCACGGGCGTGAGCACGCCGGTACGGCCGACCTGGAGCGCAATGTCCTCGACCACGGTCGTAACCTGCTCGGCTGGGAACTTGAATGCGACCGCAAAGCGCGGCGCTTTCCCCGTATAGCCCAGCTCTTCCTGAAGCCTGCGCTCGTTCACTTTGATGACGATGCCGTCTATCCAATAGCCTTGCGCCTTCTTTTTCTTATCCCACTCGTGCCAATACGCCATGATATCGTCCACGGATTTGGCGAGCTTGAAGTGCGGATTGACCTTGAACCCCAGCTCGCGCAAATGCTCAAGCTCTTTTTGCTGCGTTTGGGGCAGCGCACCGGAGGTTTGTGCGATGTCGTATATAAAGGTGTCCAGTTTGCGGGAGGCGGCGATCTTGGCATCGAGCTGGCGGATCGAGCCTGCGGCGGCATTGCGCGGATTAACGAACGCCTCCTCGCCCGCCTTTTTCCGGTCGCGGTTGACGGCCTCGAGCGCCTTCTCGCTCATCCATACCTCACCCTCGACGATGATGTCGACCGGCTCCTCGAGCACAAGTGGCACGCTCTCGATTGTGCGCACGTTCTGTGTGACATCCTCCCCCACAAGGCCGTCGCCGCGGGTCGCCGCGCGCGCGAGCAAGCCCTTTTGATATTCGAAAATAATCTTGAGCCCGTCTATTTTTAATTCACAGACGTACTCGACGGACGTATCGGACTTGAGGAACCGCTTTACGCGCGCATCAAAGTCTCGCAGCTCTTCCTCGCTAAACACATCATTAAAAGACCACTGCGGCACCTTGTGCGTGACTTTTACGAACGCCGGAAGCGGCGTACCCGCCACCCGCTGGGACGGCGAGTCGGGGGTGACGAGTTCGGGATAGTGCGCCTCTAACTCCACCAGCTCGTGCATCAGCGAATCGCGCGCAGCCTCGGGAATTTCTTCTCTATCATACACGTGGTACATCCGGCGATAGTGGTGTATCGCTTTTTTGAGCTTTTCGTAGCGCTCAAGGATATCATTCGAGGGCTTCATACCCCCATACTACTCGAATTTCCCCGCTTCTAGTAGCTGACTTGGAGCGCGCGCTCGAGCCGGACAATGCCGGTTGCGGAGCACGTATTGTAGCCGTGCGAGACGATGGTGGTCTGCGAAGGATCGCCGGAGTTGGCCGCCGACTTGGCAACCGTCACGAGCGCGCACGGGCTGATCGCGCCTGAGCCCGAGGTAATAACGCGGAAGGTGGTCGTTGCGGCCTTTGCGCCTGTCGCGATGCACCACGCATTGCCCGGCGTCGAGGGACAGTTGTATGCGGTATTGCTGTCGACATATTGCGACCAGTCCGCGGCGGGCGGGCCTTGCGTCGTGATGTCCTGCCCGTTGCACGAAAGCGGCGAAGTGCCCCAGGTGGAGGCGGAGGTGGTGCCAAATGCGCTGCCGCTGCCGCCGTATTTTGAGTCCCAATAGAGCGCGCATTCGGCGCCCATGTCGGCGGCATAGATGGCGTACTGCGACTGCTCGGCCGTCTGCGAGAGGGCAAGCTCGCGGATGAGCAGGTCGTATATGGCGAGACCGATCGCAAGCGCCAGGCTTGAGACAAGCACGGCAAAAAAGACCGTGAAGCCGCGTTTTTGCGTGTAAAAAGAGGCGTTCATACTTATTCCCAGTTGAAGAGCTCTTCGGTGACGGTCACCGGCGGATGCACTGCGCCCGCCGTGTCCGTCCATGAGACAGAAACGGTCAGCTTTGCTTCGTCGGCTGCGGGCTTGGTTATCACGACAGAGCGTTGGAAGGTCGTTGCGCTCCCGGTAGTGTATCCGTATACGTGGGTGTTCGGGTCGTATTTGAGGACGTTCGGGCATCCTGATGCACACGGAGTCATGGCGTCAGTTACGGTGTTTACGTAGCAGCCGTTGGCGGACGTGCACAGCGGCACCGTGGCAAGCCAATTGCTGCCGCACGGGCTCCCGGCCACGAGGCAGGCGGAGTCGCGTTTGTAGCGGATATACTCGACCGCGTCCTGGGCGAGATAGTAGGCCACGGTCTGGTCCTTGGCCACAAGCGCGGCGTTGAGCCCGCGCGAGGCTATAGTGAGCGGCCCGGCTATCGCAGTCGCCAAAATAAGCACCGCTACGAGCGTCTCGATGAGCGTAAAGCCCGCGGCAGGGAATCGGAGATATGTTTTCAGTTTATTGATCATAGAGTCTCTGCGTTACGGATGTCTGGATATTGAATGCCGAGCACTGCGCGGTGCCGCTACCGCCCTGGCCGATGCATGCGCTTTGCGTCGCCGCGTCGCCGTTGAGCGAGATGAATCCACTTATCGTAATGGTAACTTTTGGCTGCACCTGGTCGGCGCGGGAAGAGCCTTTTACGTAGAGCGTGAAGTTGGAGATGATCACGTCGGATGACGTGATCGGCAAGAACGTGCCGTTGTTGATGGAGCGCAGAATGCTGGTGCCGGTGGAGTTGCAGCTGCCGGCGTTGCCCAGGCAATACACCACCATGCAGGGCGAGCCGATGATGCATCCCGGGAGCGAGGCCTCGACCGCCTGGAATCCTATCGACGTTGCGCCCGGGGACGCGGCGCAGTCGTTGGTCGGAGCGCCGCTTACCGGAAGCGAAGGGTTGCAGTCGTAATTGATACCCGTGCGGATGGAGCGCGACATGGAGTCGAGCGCGAAGTCGAGGTTGCTTATGACCGACTTGATCGTCTCGGCCTTGCGCTCGGCGGCGGCGATCGAGAGAAGCGCCCCGAGCGCCACCACCATGACCATGGTGAATATCGCGACCGACACCATGAGCTCGATAAGAGTAAAGCCTTTATGTGTGTTGTGCGTGCGCATGATTAGCATCCCGCCACTGCGGTGTTGATCGACCCTATCTGTATCTGCCCCGTAGTCGTAACCTTGACCGTGCGATAGTCGTCGCCCGGACCCTGGAGCACGATATACACGGCGCAGTATGTTTCGCCGGAAGCGCTGCCCGAGACGGTGGAGTAGAACTGCGCGTCGGGATTGGGCCGTTTAAAAAAGATGCTGAGCGAGTCGATCGTCTGGCCCACGCCGGTGCTCCCGGTCGTGCAACTCTGGTCGCCGGAGTTGAGTATCCCGCAGAACCGGAGGATCGTGTACCCCTGCCCTATCGTGAACTTTTGCACGGTCTCGTCGACGGGTGTCGCAGTGTAGACCTTGTCGCCGTTGACGTCGGCAAAGAGGTAGTAATGGTGCGAAGAGTCGACTATCTGCGTAGTGCCGAAGTACAAGCCGTAGCTGTATTTAAAGCCGTTGGCGCTTGTGTCGAACTGCCGCACGGAGGAGCCGTACACCTGCGCCTGGCGGACGGAGAGCGCCACGCTGTAGGCGAGGCTTCGAAGCAAGGTCGAACTGTCGAACTTTTTTTGCTGGAAGAGAAAGACGGTGGTGAGGATGGTCATGATAGCGAGCACCACCATGAGCTCGATAAGCGTGAATCCGCGGGCGCGGGCATGCTTACTGCCAGAGGAACGAGAGTGTGTAAAAGAAATCGACATGGAAAAAGTACGTGATAAGACAGCCCAGCACCAGGAACGGCGCAAAGGGAAGCTCGCTTCCCATTGTAAATCGCTTCCCTGCATGCCGCCATAGCTTTGACGCACCCATGAGGGCCACACCGACGAGCGCTCCGCTCCAGAACGCGAGCATCAGCGCCGTGCCGCCCATCGAAAGACCCAGGATCCAGCCCAGGCTCACCTCAAGCGCGCCGTCCGCCCACCCCATCCAGCGGCCGCCGGAGACAAGCGAGAGCAGCGTGAGCGGAAGCGCGAGCGCGGGGCCGGCTAAAAGCGCCATCCAGGTTGGCGTTGTCAGATGCACTCCCCCATTAAGCGATATAAACAGAGAAGCAAACGCAAGGATTGCGAGCAGGCCCGAGCACGACCACGGGATCACCGTGTGGCGGATATCATAGATGACGATAAAAAGAAGGAGCATCCACACAACAAGCCAGAATGCATATGTGACGGGCTCGGGGTGCACGAGGTAGACCATCAGCGAGAGCGCGGCGGCGGCGAGCTCGACAAGCGGATTCTGTACCGAGATGCGCGCCGAACAATAGCGGCAGCGGCCGCCCAAAAATATATAGGAAAATATCGGCACCAGGTCGAGGGCCTCGAGCGTATGCCCGCAGTGGTCGCAATATGAGCGCCCGCCCATGCCGCGCCCGGTGTTGAAGCGGTACGATAGCGCGTTCAAGAAGCTCCCGAGTATGCTGCCCAAGAGGACCGCCGCAACTGGAAGTAGCAAGCCGATATCCATCAGTTATTGACTACGTCGTAGCACTGGTCGGCACCGGCCGTTGCGCCGCAATCCGGCGACTGGCCCTGGAAGTCTGGGCCGGGACCGCTCGCGCAGTAATTGCTCGACGCCGCAGCGTCGGCGTCTTCGTTCAAACTTGGAGAGTTGCTTTCCAGCACCGCTCCGAGATGATATTTGATCGGCGGGGTGTTTATGTTGTTGCAGTTGTTCCCCGAAGCGGTGATGCCTACATAGGTGTAGGGCGTGTTGCCCGTGCCGGAGGGGTCGTTTGGCACCTTCGACATATAGGTGCCCACGAGGCCCACCGGCGCATTCTGATATATATCGACGGGATATTTGTTGTTGTCGTTGTAGTAGAGCGCAAGCGATATCTGTATATTTTTTATATCGCTGATGCGCCTGGCATCGCGTCCGCTTGCCTTGGCGTTGCTGAGCCCCGCGACAATGATGCTCGCCAGAACGCCGATGATGGCGATAACCACCATAAGCTCGATGAGGGTGAATCCTTTTTTGAGTTTATACATAGGTGCCTACGAGCAGGTTGTCGCAAAGTTACCGGAGCCCGGCGCGCTCTCTGCAGTGTTACTATATCCCGTTGAATCGGCGCAGTAATATTTGCCCGTGCTTAGCTTGCCGCGCAGGGCATAATTGGTTACAGCGCTACTGAAGCCGGCGCCGCTCCCCGTGCCGTTGGTCACTATGATAAGGCCGCTCGCGTTATTGAATGCGGCGGCGCTGTTGGTAGTTCCGACCACGCTGCCCGATACACCGTTACCGGCTA
Organism: uncultured Candidatus Saccharibacteria bacterium; assembly: GCA_964559665.1. Classification (GTDB taxonomy): domain Bacteria; phylum Patescibacteriota; class Minisyncoccia; order Phycocordibacterales; family SBAW01; genus GWA1-54-10. Next base: position 1,995 of record CAZLHN010000003.1, on the reverse strand, counting down.
TATTCCCGGCTATAGAGGCATATGCCCCGGTAGCAAGCAGAGAAGCGACACCGCTAGAGACGGTAAAGCTCGCATTGTAATTACCGCTCGCAGAGTTATAGTCCAATTCCATCTGATTTTTAAGACCGCGAACGGCGCTTGCTACTGCAGCGTCTTTCCCTTTGCTTCTTGCGCTACCCAAGCTTGCCAGCACGATGCCGGCCAAGATGCCGATGATGGCGATAACCACCAAGAGCTCGATGAGGGTGAAGCCCCGTGCAAAAGGCTTGTGCATATACCACCCAGTATACATGCAAAACAAAATCCCCAGCCGCAAGGCTGGGGATTTTGCGCTTGAGCGAGAAGTTAGTTGCAGGAGGTCTGACCGGCCGCTATCTTCGTTCCGCCGGCAGCTACCGTGCCGATAAGAGAAGCGTAGGTGAGGTTGTTGATGGTTGCTCCGCGCGACGCGCCGGTGCTGTCGACGCACCAATATCCGCCGCTCGGGAGAGTCACCGACACTGCCCATGCGGTATTGCTGTCGCCGCAATCGATCGCCGTCGCCGATGCCGAAGTGCTGGTTATGAGGCTCGCGAGCAATGGGTCCGTCCACATGGTTGAACCGCCAGATGCGGCCGTACAGAGGCCGGTCTGACTGCCGTTTGCACCTGCATAGGTGTTGTTATTGTTGCCGTAGTAGATCTCTGCCGCAGTCCTGATGCTGCTCAGCTGCTCCTGGATCTTCGCGGAAGTACCCTTAGTGCGAGCTGTGCCCAAAGACGCAAGCACGATGCCGGCCAAGATGCCGATGATGGCGATAACCACCAAGAGCTCGATGAGGGTGAAGCCCCGCTTGCCAGCTATATGGCCCTTAGAAAACGTAGTAAAACCTTTTATCATAATGTTTCGTACCTGAATCTATTAATAATTGCTAATAATCAATGTTGTTCCACTGATGCCTATAAGTATAAGCCCTCCTGATAGGCGCAGTAGTACCTCTGTGGATAAGATACTTTTGCCTTTTGCGCGCTAGATATTGCCCGCAGAGTTGTAGATCGGGAGCAGCACGGCCGCAAGCAGGAAGCCTACGCCCAAGGCCAGCATGACTATCATGATCGGCTCGATGAGTGATACAAGGGTGTCAACCGCCGAGTTGACCTCGCGGTTGTAGAACTTGGCGAGGCGCTCGAGAATGTTGCCGAGTTCCCCGGTTTCCTCGCCTATCTGGAGCATTTGCACCATAATCGCGGGGATATACTCCGGATACCGGTTGAACGTCTGCGACATGGAGCTGCCGGCCTTAACGGCCTCGAGCCCCTCCTGGAGTATCTGCTCGTAGACGCTGTTGCCCACCACCGCGCTGGTGATCTCGAGCGCGCGTACGGCCGAGATGCCCGAGGAGAGCATCACGTGCATGTTGTCGGCGATGCGCGCGAGGTAGAGCTTCTGGTACAAGGCGCCCACGTACGGCACCGAAAGCTGGAGGTGCGCTATCGCCGAGCGCCCCTGCGGGGTCTTAACGAAGCGGAAGAGGAAGAACCCGCCGATGATTATCGCAATGAGCAGGAATATACCGTAATCGACCAAAAAGTTGCTGAAGCCGAGCACCACCGCCGTGATGAACGGCAGCTGTTGGCCCGAGTCGGCGATGATGGAGCCTATTTTCGGGATAACGACCGTGAGCATGAGCGTCATCACGGCAAAGAAGGTGAGCAAAATGAACGCCGGGTAGATGAGTGCGTTGCGCGCCTTGCCCGCGAGCTCGTAGGAGCGGTCGATGTAGTCGGCCAGGTATAGGAAGGTCTCGTCGAGCTTGCCCGACTCCTCGCCGGCCTTGACCATGTTGACGTAGAGCTTGTCGAAGACCTTCGGCTGCCGGCTCAGCGCAGTGGAGAAGTCGGAGCCGCCGCGCACGTCCTCGGCCACCAGCTTCATCGTCTTGGCGAAACCGGGGTTGTCGATCTGGCCGGCGAGCACCTCGAGCGACTCGAGCAGCGGGATGCCGGCGCTGATCAT
>CAZLHN010000002.1:19542-30867 GCA_964559665.1 uncultured Candidatus Saccharibacteria bacterium | reverse complement strand
TAAAACGACAGTTTTCCAAACTGTAGTTGGGAGTTCGATTCTCCCATCCCGCACCTCAGTAAAAGACGCAAAGATTGATTTGCTATACTACCCATATGGATATGAAACGAGTCGGCAGCGCGGCAGGCGTGCTTATAGTATTGGGGCTTATAGCTTGGGGACTGTCTCTTATACCGCACAGTGCTTCTCCTGTCGTATCCGATACGAGCCCTGTACTCGGCGGCACGGCAACGAGCACAACCGATTACGAGTACGTCGAAAACGCGCCTTACTACACGATCGATATCGTCTACCCGCGTACCACGCCTGTCCAAGACTCTCAAGCCGACCTCGCTGCTCGCACCGATATGGAGCAAGCTATCGCGGGCGACATCGCGCAATTCAAGCAGGATGGAAACTTCGCTAATTTGACACCCGAAGACATACAGATACAGGGCTTGGGCCCGGACCGAAAGTACTCGCTCTCATATGACTACAAGGCATACCAGGGAAGCACCACGGTTTCCTATGTGTTTACGGTTGTTGAAGACACGCTGGGCGCTCACCCCAATACCTTCTTCCGAACCTTTACCTTCTCTAGGCAGGGAACTGAGCTTTCGCTCGCGGACCTCTTCACCTCGGATAGCAATTACCTAACGACGCTCTCAAAAGAGGCTTACGACGGCATTGTGGCGCAGCTGCCTGATAAGGTAGGATCCCAGCCGACTCCCGATATGCTCGATACGGTACGAATCGGCACAGAGCCGAGCCCAGAAGCGCTTCAGTTCTTCTATATCGACTCGACTTCTTCAGGCGGGGAATTGGTACTACTCTTCCCGCCGTACCAGGTTGCGGCGTACGCGGCAGGGTCGTTCGAGGTCCACATCCCGCTTAAGGATCTCAGCAGCATCCTAAAGCCCGGCATGCAATAGCAATAGCCAACAATCAAAAAGCCCCCTTGTGAGGGGGCTTTTTGATTCGAGAGGATAAGGGGCGTTATTTGACGGCCTCCTTGAGCGCCTTAGCTGCCTGGAACTTCGGCACGCGCATTGAGGGCACGTGTACCGACTCGCCTGTGCGAGGATTGCGCGCCATGCGGGCCGCGCGCATCTTTGTCTTAAAGATGCCGAGGCCGGCAATCGAGACCTCCTCGTTCTTCTTGAGAGCTGAGACGATAGTCTCGATCATGCTCTCCACGGCACGCTCGGCGTCAGCCTTTGTGCCGCCAAGTACGCCTTGTACTTTCTCTGCAATATCCTGCTTATTCATGGGATATAAGGTTATTAGCCAATAATACGAATATATACCCGGCCCAATTGGGGGTTCTTTCGCTTTCACCCTGTTTTACAAGGCGAAAAAACCTATAGCCAGTATAGTCTTCCTAAAAAACCGCGCAATAGAGCCACGGGGATACAAAAATTTGACAAAAATGGAGAAAATTCTCCAGTTTTGGAGCCTTAGCGAGCGAACTCTATCGAGCGGGTCTCCCGAATGACCGTTATTTTGATCTCGCCGGGGTATTTGAGCTCGTTTTCGATGCGCATTGCTATGTTCCGGGCCAGTTCACGGGCCGCAAAGTCAGTCATCTCCTCCGGTTTGACGAATACGCGCACCTCGCGCCCGGCTGAAATAGCGTAGGATTTCTCAACCCCAGTGAATGAGTTGGCGATTGCCTCAATATCGCCCAAGCGCTTGAGATAGTTCTCTACAGAGTCGCGTCGGGCACCGGGGCGGCCGCCGGAGATAGCGTCTGCCACCTGCACGATGACCGACTCGACCGTTTCGTACGGATATTCCTCGTGGTGGGCCTGCATAGCCTTGATGACTTCTTCGGAGACGCCGAATTTCTGGAGTATGCGGCGGCCGATTTCCACATGCGTTCCCTGGACCTCGTGGTCGAGCGCCTTGCCTATATCATGCAGGAGCGCTCCGGCGCGCGCTACGGCGGGGTTGGCGCCCATCTCCTCGGCTATCATGCCGGCGATGTGCGCCATCTCCACCGAGTGCTGCAAGACCGACTGTCCGTACGACGTGCGGAAGTGGAGTCGGCCCAAAATCTGGATAAGGCGAGGATCGAGGTTGAGCACCCCGACCTCAAACGCGGCGGCGTCGCCTTTTTCCTTGATAATCTTATTGATCTCGCCTTTGGCCTTCTCGACGATTTCCTCGATTTTGGCCGGCTGGATGCGGCCGTCAATGATCAAATTTTCCAAAGCTACTCGTGCAATAGCGCGACGGATCGGGTCGTATGAAGACATCACGATAGATCCCGGGGTGTCGTCGATGATGACCTCAACGCCCGTGGCACGCTCAAATGCCTTGATATTGCGGCCCTCTTTGCCGATTATCTTGCCCTTGATATCGTCGTTGGGAATCGTGATGGCCGTTGCCATCGTGTCGGAAGCGACTGAGTTGCCCAGGCGGTGTATGGCGGTGGTCAAAATATCCTTTGCCTTGCGCTCCAGCTTCTCCATGCCGTCGCGCTCGAGCTTGGCAGCGCGCATCATAAAGTCCTCGTTCGATTCGCGCTCAAGCTCGTGGTAGAGCTGCTCCTTTGCCTCCTCTTTGGTGAGGCCGGCGACTTTGGCGAGCTCCTGGGCGCGCTCGGCAAGCATGCCCTCCGCGCGCTCCTTGATGGCCTTGATCTCCTCGATGCGGGCCTTGACCCCCTCTATCTCGCGGTCGAGCTCCACCTGCTTTTTGTCGAGCGCCTCCTCGCGTTTAAAAACGCGGTCCTCGGCGCGCGTTACCTTTTCGCCCTTTTCCTTTATCTCGGCTTCGGCGGCGATGCTGAGCTCGCGAGCGCGGTCCTCGGCCTCTGCGGTGATCTTTTTAGCATCCTCGCGGGCGTCGATGAGTATCTGCTTCACCTCGAGCTCGATCGAGTTCTTCTGCGCGCGCGCAAAGAGCAATCGGAATACGTATCCGATCGCCATACCCGCGAGCCCTGCGCCCGCGAGCAAAATGAACACAAGTGTTAATGACATAGACGATTTGGGTTCCCAAATCGCTTATACTCGCACAAAAAAGTAAGGCTGCTGTGATTAGCGCTCTCTAGAACCTATTCGCAGTGCTTTGTTCACAGAAATAATCATTTTGTAGCAAGGGCAAGCGCCTGGGGAACATGAAAAGATTTGATAACAAAAGTTGAGTGCAGAACCGGTGCGAACGGCTCTACAATACCAAAGTTATAGGGGAGTGGCAACTCCGCCTCGGCGTCGAGACGGGCCTACTTTTTAGCCCCTTTATTGACGAAAATGTCGTCTATAATGCCGTATTTCTTGCCCTCTTCTGCAGACATGAAGTAGTCGCGCTCAACGTCCTTTTCTATCTTATCGAGGCTCTGCCCGGTGGCCTTCGAGAGTATCTTGTTGAGGCGGTCGCGGGTGGCGATGATGTGCTTGGCGGTTATCTCAATATCGGTAGCCTGGCCTTGGGCCCCGCCCCACGGCTGATGGATCATGATCTCGGCGTTGGGGAGCGCAAAGCGCTTGCCCTTGGTGCCGGCGGCCAGGATGATGGCTGCAGCGGAGGCCGCCATGCCGACGCATACGGTCGCCACGTCGGGCTTGATAAAGTTCATCGTGTCGAGCATTGCGAGACCGGCCGTGACGGAGCCGCCGGGGGAGTTGATATAAAGCTGGATGTCCTTCTTGGGGTCCTCCGATGCCAAAAAGAGGAGCTGAGCAATAACGAGGTTTGCCGTGTGGTCTTCGATAGGGCCGGCGAGAAAAATGATGCGCTCCTTCAGCAGGCGAGAGTAGATGTCGAAAGCCCGCTCGCCGTAAGGGGACTTTTCAATAACCATCGGCACCAGCTGGTCGTAGATTTCGTTGTTTTGCATGTGTGGAGTATACGCTTGACGAATAAAAATTTCAACCGGATAATAGTGTCACAGGGCACTTGGTGTGCCCTTTTTGTATTCATGCCTCCTGCATGATGCAGAGAGGCCAACCATGGGGGATTCCATGCTTCGTCATATCATTCTCAGCCTCGTAATCGCGTTCATGCTGATTGCGTTGGTTCTGGTGTCGGCGCCTCTTACTGGAGTCGTCGGTCCGACGGTGGCGTTCTGGTCGATGATGGTCGGGCTCAGCCTCGCCGTTATTGCCACCTTGATGTATCCGTGGTACGAGCGGATGGATTACAAGGCTCGTATGGCGCGTTTCGCCTACTAGTGTCCTGCAGAAGTTCTTTAGCCGTCTGCAGCGGCTGTTCGAAAAAGGGGCCCGCACTTCCAGTGTCGGGCCCTTTTTCTATCTAATCTCTAGATTTTACTCGTGAGAATGGTCGTGCGGGGTGGCTATAACGGGAGTCACGTCGCCTTCGAGCATACGGAGCACCTTTTCGTTTTTGAGCACTGTTTCTATATGGATGCGCAAAAGCTCGGGCTTGGCGTCAGGGAAGTGCTCCAGCGCGTGCTTTATCTCGGCCTCCACCGACGCGTCGTCGGCAACCACCTTTTCGTCATCGGCAATCTTATTGAGCGTCAGCTGGAGCTTGGCGCGCTTGTAGGCCTGGTCGCGGAAGTCAGCCAACAGCTCCTCCTCGGTCTTGCCGGTGCGCTTGAGGTAGTCGTCGTAGGGGATATTAAAGCGGGCGATGTCCTCCTTAAGCTGTGCGAGGAATTTGCTCTGCTCGCTCTCGACAAAAATGCGCGGAACTTCCACTTCTACCTTATCTAGCAGCTTGTCGATTATCTTACCGCGGCGGGCGTCCTTTGCCGCGCGCTCTTTCTCCTCGCCGATGCCCTTCTTGATCTGCTCCTTCAGTGCCTCGAATGTCTCGAATGCACCGACCGACTTGGCGAATGCATCAGTTAACTCCGGCACCGTTTCCGTACCATCCTCATTTTTTATCTTCCGGCTTTGCTGGAGCGAATCGAGCGTCTGCTTCATCTCCTCGTCGGTTGCGGGCTGCGCTGGCTCAAGCGCAATATCATCGCCGATCATCTTCCACGTAAGAGGCAGCTTTACCTCCGGGTACACTGCAATGTTTAAAGTGAGCGCGACAGGGTTGTTGGGAGCCAGTTTATTGATGCGGATATCGGGGCGGCCGACGGCATCCACTTTATGCTCTGCAAGCAAAGCGGGATAGAGATCTTGTATCAGCATTTCGACCGCCTCCTCAAGTACTCCAAGCTCGCCGACCTTCTTGAGCGCCATATCGGCGGGCACGTGGCCTTTGCGGAAGCCTGGGAGTTCCATATGCTCGGCCAAATGCTTGAGCGCGCGGTCGCGATAGGGTGCGACCTCCTCGTAGGGGATTTCGCCCGCGAGCTCCACCTCGGAGTCGGGCAATTTTTTAAAGGCGAATTTCTTCGCCGTCTCTTGAAATTTCTCGGGCATGATTTCGCGATACTAACAGAATAAGCTTTGCCCCGCAACAAAAATCAGGAATTGACCTGCTCCTGGTTTGCGGGCGGGAGAGTCTGGGTTTGCATCTTCTGCATGACTAAAAAGTAGATGCCGCCGGCCGCAAGGAGCACTACTATGATGATGATCCCGAAGAGCGGTCCCACCCCCTGTTCCTCATCCTGTATCTTGTTGTCGGAAGGAGGGATATCCATGAGGGGATTATAGCATCCCCGGTTATCCACAGGCTTTTACTTTTTGCCGAATTTTGCCTGATAGAGCTCGATCGACTTTTTGACGGCTTCCGTCGCCTCGGCCTTGCCCTTGAATCCTTTTATCTCCGTGACAACAGGCTTCTTTTTGAGCAGTTTGATATTTTCGAAAAAGTGCTGGATCTCTTTGAGCGTGTGTTTGTTGAGGTCGCCGAGATCCTTTACATCGTCCCATCGGATGTCCTCTGACGGCACGCAAAGGATCTTGTAGTCGGATTCTCCGCCATCGATCATTTCCATCACGGCAACCGGGCGCACGGTAACGAGAATGCCGGTTTGTATCGGATAGGTGGCGAGCATCAAGATATCGAGCGCGTCGCCGTCCTCCCACAATGTTTGCGGAGCAAATCCATATTCAACCGGATATGCCGCGTCAGAGTAATTGGCACGATCGAGCTTGATGAGACCCGTCTCTTTATCGATCTCGTACTTATTGTGCGAGCCTTTAGGGATCTCAATGATTACATTGATCTCGTTCGGTACATCATCGCCCAAGGGAACATCGTGCCAAAGGTTCATACGCTTAGTATATATTATTTTTATTCAGCTGATTTTTCCTCTGCCGGAGATGCATCCTCTTTCTTTATCATTTCGCCGGTTTCGGCTGCTTCTGCGACCTTGGCTCCGCCGGTTGATTGGATGTCGATCCTCCAGCCGGTCAATTTTGCTGCGAGGCGCACGTTCTGGCCGCCGCGGCCTATCGCGAGACTCTGCTGATCCTCGGCCACTTTGATGGTCGCTTTATGCTCGGCCTCGTCGAGCTCTACCGAGACGATGCGCGCAGGGGAGAGTGCCTCCTGGATAAATGCCTTCGTATCCTCGTTCCACTCGATAATGTCGATCTTCTCGCCGCCGAGCTCCGAGGTGACGGTCGAGACGCGCACGCCGCGCTGGCCCACGAGCGAGCCGACCGGATCGACATGCGGATCGGTTGAAGCAACGGCAACCTTAGAGCGGCTGCCCGCCTCGCGCGCGATCGCCTTAAACACCACGGTGCCATGCGCAGCCTCAGGCGCTTCCATCTCGAACAACTTTGCGAGGAAATTACCATTGGCGCGCGAGAGCCGCAGGTAAATGCCGCGAGGAGACTCCTCTACTTGGTACAGTAGCGCGCGAATGCGCTCGCCTTGGCGATAGCGCTCGCCCGGGATCTGCTCCTCGTACGGGAGGATGCCGGTTGCACGGCCGAGGTCGACGTAGATATTGCCGCGCTCCATGCGCTGCACGGTGCCGGAAACAATTTCGCCCTGGCGCTTGCCGAACTCGGCAACGACGGAGACCTTCTCCGCTTCGCGGATCTTCTGGATGATTACCTGCTTTGCAGTCTGTGCGGCAATGCGGCCGTAGTCCTCCTTTGCCTCAAGCGGGAAGACGAGTTCTTCGCCCACCTGTGCGTCGCGCTTGATAAGCTTGGCGTCTGCCAAGAGGATATGCTGCTCGGGGTTGAAGTAGGGGAGTTCGATGGCGCCTTCAGTCACTTCGTCCACTGGCGCGGCGTGTCCGTGGCGCACGGGTTTGTGCGGCTCCTCGGGTATTTCTTCTCCCTCCTCGCCAAAGCGCACCGTGTTTTCGTCGACGACTTCCTTCACCTGCACGAACTGCGTCGTGCCGGCGTCCATGTCGATGACTGCGCGGATGATCTGGCCCTTTTTTGCGTACTCTTTCTTGTACGCGGTTGCGAGCGCGGCCTCGATGGCCTCGATCACTTTCGCGCGCGGGATGCCGCGCTCCTCCTCGAGCTCGCCAAGAACGGAATTCATTACTTTAAGGTCAAACATGTTGGTGTTGTGATGTGTAAATTTGGTAACAAAAAAACCGACCCTATTCAGGACGGTTATCAGTCAATAAAGAGTATATAGAAAATAGAGCAGCTTGTCAAACACCGCTTAATCGGGCTAGTATCGGGCTCGAATAGGTCTTCAACAAGGAGGATGCCATGCGCATCATATCGCTTAATTGCTGGGGCGGACGGGTGCCTACAATCGTTGACTATCTGCCCACGCTCGATGCCGACGTGTATTGCCTACAGGAGGTTTATTCGGCTCCGTCGGACACACCTTCTCCGCTGGACTTTACGCTCGGGCGGAAGATGGACGAGGCTCCGGTGCTGCCGCGGCTTTTTTCGGACATCGCCAAAGTGCTTCCCAGGCATGTGGGGGTTTTTTCTCCCCACGCGCAGGGGTATCTGCACGATCGGGCGACGACTGGCTATGCCGTGCGCTACGGTATCGCTACATTTGTGCGGGATACCTTCCCAGTCTTCTCGCAGGAGACTAAGTTTGCTTTTGGCGACTTTCGACCCCACGCGTGGGGTGAGCCGCCTTTGCCCCGCACTGCGCACTGCATACGGGTTTACGACTATGCGAATAATTCAATCGTTGTCGTAGCCCACATGCATGGGCTTTGGGATACCCGGGGCAAGATGGATACGCCCGAACGTGAGGACCAGGCCTGGAATCTCCTCAGTCTGGTCCAGGGCATGTTTGACCCCGACAAAGATAAGCTCATCGTGTGCGGCGACTTCAACGTCCTGCCGGAAAGCAAGACACTCGCACTTCTTTGCGACAATCTTGAGTTGCGAGAGATGGTAACTGATGGCGGCAACACCAGTACGCGCACCAGCTTCTACAAAAAGGAGCCGCGCTTCGCCGATTACATGCTGGTTAATCCGCTCGCAGGGGTAAGGCACTTCGAGATTGTGCGCGATCCGGAAGTTTCGGATCACTGCCCGCTCGTTCTCGATATTGCGTGAATGTGCTCAGGGCCGCGGTAAAGCCGCGGCCCTTTTCTTTTACATGGGTATAATAGAGTTAATGCAGGTTGATGAAGGGCAGCTCAGGGACTTTCTTATCGACACGGGCCTTATGACCCGCGGGCAGCTTTTCGACGCCACCGAGCGCGCCAGGCAAGAGAGCGCTCCTTTATATACGACCCTTTCCCGAGGCGGCTATCTGGCACAAGACGAGCTGCGCCGAGCGCTCGCGTACGCATCGGGCGTCTCTTTTGTACAGCTCGGCCACGATGACATCTCCACGCAGGCGCTGATGCTTATCCCCGAGCCGGTCGCGCGCGCCTACAATATTGTTGCCTTTAAACTGAGCGGAAACACCGTCGAGGTGGCGCTGCTCGACTTGGCCGACCTTGAGCGCGTGGGCTTTTTGCGGCAGATGCGCGGCCTCACCATCGTGCCGAGGCTCACGACCGCGGAGTCTATCAAGCGCGCGCTCCACATATATCAGAAGCATCTCAAGGAAACATTCGCGGCGCTTTTGCAGCATGGGACCAATGCCGTAGACGCGCTTATCCACCACGCGATACTTTCGTACGCTTCCGGCGTGCACATCGACCTACACGACGCGGGGATGCTCGTGCGCTACCGCATAGAAGGCGTGCTCCACGAGGCGATGCATCTGCCCGCCGAGGCGGCGACGATGATCGAGCGGCTCAAAGAGCTTGCAAAACTTTCGCTCACGCTGCATGTGCCGCAGGAGGGGAGCTTTAAGGTCGAGATGGAAGGCGGCGAGCACGTCGGCGTACGCGTTGCGACTGCACCGACCGACCGCGGCGAGCGCATGGTGCTGCACCTGACCCCCGAGCGCGCTACAAGCGCCGGGTTTACGCTCGCGTCGCTTGGGCTCCACGGCAAAGCGCTCGAGGATGCGCATCATCTGCTTCAGGCACATTCAGGAATGATTGTTGTCGCAGGTCGCGCGGGGGCGGGAAAGACGACGACGCTCTATACATTGCTCGATAATCTCTCGCACCGAGATGTTGCGGTCGCAACTATCGAGGAAGAAGTTGAGCACCGCTTCCCGCATATTGCGCAGACACAGGTGCGCCCTGACATCGGCGTCAGCTATGCTTCCGGCTTACGCGCGCTCCTGAGCCAAGATCCGGATATCGTGATGGTGGCGGACATCAATGACGAAAAGACTGCTGCGCTCGCAGCGTCGGCTGCGTCGCGCGGCATACTCGTGCTTGCAGGAATCGAGGCGTCTACTGCCGCGGGCGCGGTAGAAAAACTCCGCTCGCTTGGGGTGGCGCCGCATCTGCTCGCAGCTATATTGCGCGGCGTCATTGGGGTTGAAGTCGTGCGCAAACTTTGCAAAGAAGAAAGAGAGGAATATCGCCTCTCTCGCGCCGAAGGCGAGCCGATGGAGGCGCGGGCTAACTTTGGCCACGTGCTTGCGCAGCTTAAAGAGGAAGGCATCGTACATAAGGACCTCCCGTGGAAAGAGCTTCTCTTCGCCCGAGCCGAGCCCTGCTCCAAGTGCGAGGGCGGTTATACCGGCCAGGTTGGGCTGCAGGAGGTACTTCCGATTACCGAGACTATCAAAGAAAAGCTGCGCCTAGGTGCTCCTATAAATGAGATAGAGGCCCTAGCCCGCGAAGAGGGAATGACTACTGTCATAGAAGATGGGCTTTTTAAGGCCGCAGAGGGAATAACCAGCATTGAGGAGGTAGTTCGAGTCGTCTAAGGACAGATTTTTATAAACTCGCCCTGTCTCGACGCCAAGGCGGGCGAAAAGTCTTATTTTAAGCCATATTCTGGCTACTCAGGATACAGCTTTACCACGTACTTGACAAATAGTCCAATAGGGTGTATACTTTTAGCAGGTACGATCGATTACATATTCGGGTAAGCGGCTTTTAGAGGAGGCAGCGCACCAAAGCAACCATATATAGGTATCTATATATAGAGGCGATTGGGAAGCACTTCTTTTAAAGGAGTACTGCCCAGTCGCCTTTGTCTGTATAAGGCGGATCGTAAGCCTGGTCTCTGACAACCAAATAGCAATTGGGAATAAAGCAGAACAATAGTGGCTAAGCCACGACTGATGTTGTTCCTCGTTGCCGGACTAACCCCACCCGGGTTGGTACGGTACGAGGGATCGCAATCTGCGCCATCCGGCGCAGAGCATCCCATGGAGGGTTCTTTATGAAGAAGCTCAGCAAGGCTATGCAGTTGGCCAAGCGTCTCGTCCTGAGTGAGATCGTTGCAGGTGTCGTTGGATTGGGAGTGTTGGCGGTGCTGCTCTACTATGGCGGCCCCGGCGTTCTACTCGACATCCTCGTCAGCCTGCTCGTCGCATTTGGCGAAATTCTTGTCTACCTTGCATTTGTCCCGCTGCTCTTCGCTCATTGAATCAACCAGAGCGAACGTGGTAAGTAAAACGACTTCGTTCGCTCACCTTCAAAGCATTTCATGCAGTATGGAATGTTTCGAAGGGATCGCAGATCCCTATGATGTTCAACTTGTCGCTTAGTGCGGCACATGGAGAAAGTCATGAATAAGGTTCTTTCGACTCTCGGTGCAGTTGCCGGAGGTGCTATCGTTGTCGGCACCGGCATCATGTATCAAACCGCTGACGCGGCTTTTCTGGCCAATCCGACCAGCACCGTCGCTCAACAGAACTACGTCGACACCTTCGTGCTCGCGATGCTCGGGCTTGCGCTCGGCACGGTGATCATGGCAGGCTCGATCGTCAGAGGAATGCGGAACTAAAGCAATCTTGTCGGTGAGCGCAGCGTCTTGCTCTGCTCACCGACCCATCCAAGTACTTAACTCGATTGAGTATTTAGATGGGACTGACCTCCCAAACCAGGGGGAGAGAGCGAAGCTACCCACTTCGCTCCTCCTCCACCCCTTAAAGCACTTAACTCGATTGAGTGTTTCAAGGGGCAGGCAAATGCGGCCCTACTGACGAGAGGCTCGTCAG
>CAZLHN010000002.1:8719-19442 GCA_964559665.1 uncultured Candidatus Saccharibacteria bacterium | reverse complement strand
ATTGAGTGTTTCAAGGGGCAGGCAAATGCGGCCCTACTGACGAGAGGCTCGTCAGGTTCTCAAGTGGACGGGGAATTGAAATGTACGTTCAGGATCGTTATGGAAATCTTCACTTCGGCCGGACTCGGCGTGAAGCGGTGGCGAAGGCGGTCGCGGCCGAGCAGGAGCAGAAGTAGCTCAACGCTCTCACAACCGGCGAATCGGCTTCACCTTGGGAGGTACAAGTGCGATGAAGTTCTGATGGGATAGTAGCCGGATCACCCAGCCCGGTTGCAGGCAGCAATGCTCTGCGTAAAACGGTGGCGAACGCAAATGTTCGCCGCCCCTCTCAAGCATTTAATTTCGATTGAATGTTTGAAAGGGGAATGGTTCCCCAAAGGGAGTACAAAAGTGAAAACGGATCGTAAGTACTACCAGGCGGAGGTATTCGTCTGGGCGGAATATGACTATTCCGTGGAGGGTCCGTTCACCAAATATCGGTGGCTGGCGACCCTCCAAGGGATTGCGCTTTGTGCTTTCAAAGTTTTAACTTTGGAGCACATAACGCTTGAAATCCGCGAGCACGATGCTCGTAGTGCGGCCTTTTATCGGGGCTGTTACCGCGAGGCCAAGGCTCGCAAGCGCGAGAGGCGCCGCCAATGGTGCCACAACCGCTAACGTTCGGTGGCGACTATGATGGTCCAATCCCGTCATCTTCGCCTCCCATTTCAAGCTCTTGATTTCGATCGAAAGTTTGAAAGGGGGATTAGTATGTGCGTACCCCCGCCTATTCTTCTCGCTGCGCGGGTTGGCCTCGGACCTTGCGCGCGATGGCGCGGCGATCCTCGACGAGTGTATCTCGTGCAGAGGGTCGCCGCAGCCTATCGATAGAGGCTACAGTGTGGCGGTTTTTGTGCTTAAGAGCGGATCCTCTAGCCGCTCTTCAGCGCCAAGGCCGCCACCGGGAGAAGCCCCGCCCAAGGCGGGGTTTTTTCGTACCCAAAAAATGCTATATTGTCTTGGTGAAGAAACGTCTCGTGGTTGGCAACTGGAAGATGTATATCACGCAGGCCGATGATGCTCGCGACTTTGCGCTCGCGCTGCGCCGCAAAACGCGCGGGCTCTCCGGCGTTGATGTTCTCCTGGCTCCGCCGCACACGCTCATTCCTGCGGTAGAGGAAGTCCTCGAGAGCTCAAGCATCCGCGTGGGGGCACAGGCGATCTCGGCCTACGCGGACGAAAAGCATACCGGCGATATTTCCGGAGCGATGCTCAAGGATGCTGGCGCTTCGTTTGCCATTATCGGCCACTCCGAGCGTCGCGCTGCGGGAGAGAGCGACGCTCTGGTGCGCGAGGAGCTACTGCGCGCCGTGGAAGCGGGCCTTACGCCTATTTTGTGTATCGGAGAAAAGGAGCGCACGCGCGACGCCGATCACTTTTCATATGTCGAGGAGCAGCTTAACTCTGCGCTCAAGGATATGCCGAAGAATAGCCTGAAGAAGCTCATTATCGCGTATGAGCCGGTCTGGGCGATAGGGAAGTCGGCCGCGGATGCGATGAAGCCCTCCGACGTGCACGAGATGACGATCTTTATCCGCAAGATGCTTACCGAGCTCCTTGACCGCAAGATGGCGCTGCGCACCCCCGTGCTCTATGGAGGCTCGGTCGAGCCCGGTAATGCCGTCGAGCTCCTGAAGGAAGGCGGCGTGGCAGGATTCCTGGTCGGCCACGCGAGCGCCGATGTCGACTCTTTTGTCGCGATAATCAAAGCATGCAAATAAAATCGGTCAGAGATGCGGACGTTTCCGGCAAGCGGGTGCTTTTGCGCGTCGATTTTAATGTCCCGCTCAAGGATGGCAAAGTCGAGGATGACATGCGCATCCGCGCGGCAGTTCCAACGATTGAGCTTCTCCACAAGCAAGGGGCTTCGCAGATCGTACTGATTACGCACATCGGCCGGCCCGATGGAAAGGTAGTGGAGGATTTGCGCGTGGCGCCTGTTGCGGCGCGTCTGCGCGAACTGACGCAAGTGCCCTTTGCGATGGAGGAGAATCTGCGCTTTGACCCGGGCGAAGAAGCGAACGACCCGGAGTTCGCTAAAAAACTGGCGAGCCTGGGGGATATTTTTGTGAACGACGCGTTTGCGGTCTCGCACCGCGCGGATGCTTCTATCGTCGGAGTGCCAAAACTCCTGCCGAGCTACGCGGGCTTATTGATAGAAAAGGAAATCGATAAGCTCTCGGGCGCTCTCACGCCACCTTCGGGCGCAATTGCCATCATTGGCGGGGCAAAAGTAGAGACCAAAGCGCCGCTTATAGAAAAATTTGCTGCGACCTACGGCAAGGTGCTGGTAGGCGGCGCTATCGCCAACGAATATAAGCCAAAAACGGCTGATGTTTTGCTGCCGATCGACGGCATGCCACAGCTTGCGGACATGTTCGACATCGGCCCCGAAACTCGCGATGCATGGGCACGCGAGATAGCTGCTGCGCCATTCGTGCTGTGGAACGGCCCAGTGGGAATGTACGAAAAAGAGCCCTTTAATGCGGGCACCGACGCGCTAGCGCAAGCACTCGTGGGCTCGGGCGCCGCCGCCGTAATCGGCGGCGGCGACACGGCAGCGGCACTTGAGAAGTTTACGTTCGATCCGTCTCGCATTTTTATCTCAACCGGCGGGGGAGCGATGCTCGAGTTTTTGATCCAAGGTACATTGCCCGGCATCGAGGCGCTCAAAAAATAGATCCTTCTTTATATTGAAGGCTACAATGCCGAGGCTTTCTCCATCCCTTGATGCGGGAGCAGGTGCAGATGCGTGTGCGGCACGTCTTTGCCGACGATTGAAAGCTGCACATATCCGATGCCGGGCTTCTTTTTCATCTCGCGCGCTAGATGCTTTGCGATGCGGAATACATAGTCTGAGGTCTCGTCGGACATCTCTTCAAACCACGTAGAGTGTTCCTTAGGTATAAGGAGGGTATGTCCGGGTACTTTTGGGTTCTTGTCTAGGAAAGCCAGCACCTTATCATCCTCATATACCTTCTCGGCCGGGATTATACCCGCAGCTATTTTGCAAAAAATACAGTCTTCCATATGCATATAGTATACTTCTTTCGATGAAATCCTACAGAGTCCGCGACCGCCAAGACGAAAATCTACTCCAAGATCTGATGCTGGCGCGCGGAGTGGTAGGAGAGAACGCTCAAAAAAGCTTTCTTGCGCCTGACTTCGAGCGCGACTCGGGCGACCCGTTTTTATTGCCCGACATGGACAAGGCGGTCGATCGGATACTTTCGGCTGTAAAAAATAATGAGGCTGTTTGCGTCTGGAGCGACTACGACTGCGACGGCATACCCGGCGGCGTGATGCTCACCGAATTTTTGCGCTCGATAGGCTTGCAAGTGCGGCACTACATCCCGCATCGCCACACTGAGGGCTACGGACTAAATATAGAAGGGATCGAAGAGTTAGCAGAACAGGGGGTCAAACTTATTGTCACGATCGACTTGGGCACCACAGAGATCGAACAGATCGCCTATGCGAATACGAAAGGAACCGACGTTATTGTAACCGACCATCACATCGTCCAGCACGACTTGCCGGATGCATTTGCGCTCCTCAACCCCAAGCGGCTCGACAGCAAGTACGGGTTCGATGGACTGTGCGGCGCGGGAGTTGCTTGGAAATTAATCCAGGGGGTACTCGCAAAAAATCGATTTGGCATCGGTGAGGGGCAGGAGAAATGGTTTTTGGATCTGGTGGGCATCGCGACACTTTCGGACATGGTGCCCTTGGTGGGAGAAAACCGGATGCTCGCCTCATTTGGCCTGCGCGTGATGCGCCGCGACCGCCGCCCTGGCCTGTCCGCACTTCTCAAGATGCTACGGATTAAACCAGCAACTCTTACCGAAGACGATATCGGTTTTATGATTTCTCCACGCATCAACGCGGCCTCGCGCATGGACAAGCCCGATACTGCGGCACGGCTACTTGCGACAAGCGACACGGTTGAAGCTGGTGAGATCGCAGAGGAATTAAATCGTATCAATGACGAGCGCAAAGGCGTGGTCGCGGCGATAGTAAAAGAGGCGAACAAGCGTATGCTCGAATCTCCAATTGATGGGCCGGTCATTGTAATGGGTAACCCGAAGTGGCGCCCCGGCGTGCTTGGGCTCGTCGCAAACAAGCTGATGGAGGACTATAACAAGCCAGTGTTTTTGTGGGGTAGGGAGGGCGGCGAAATTATAAAGGGTTCGTGCCGTTCGGACCGTTCGGTCAGCGTTGTTGACCTTATGGCTGGTGCGGGAGATGTGTTCTTGGGCTTTGGCGGGCATACAGCCTCGGGCGGATTTTCCGTGGACGAAGGACGCGTGCACGAACTGCTGCCGCGCCTGACTGCGGCGTACGAACTGTTGAAGGCCAAGGCGTCGGTGCAGCAAGACGTCGTAATCGATAGGCAAGTCGATATGTCGGAGATTCCTCATGCACATCGCGATTTGCTCAAGCTCGCTCCTTTTGGGGTAGGCAACAGCAAGCCGTTATTTGTTTTTCCATCGGTTTTAATCGGCAACACAAAGATGTTTGGCAAGACGGAGAACCATCTCGACATGAGCCTGCAGAAAGATAGCGCGAGGGTTTCAGGTATCGCATTCTTCTCTACCCGAGATTCGTTTACAAAAAAAGTAGAAACAGGCGCAAAAGTAGACGTTGTGGGGCATATTGAGAGCGACTGGCGGGGCAACTCACGCATCCGCGTGGTTGATGTACTATAAGTTTCATGGACAGGATCACTATCTATACGGATGGAGGGGCGAGGGGTAATCCGGGGCCGGCTGGTATTGGGGCCGTCGTTTCGGAAGAGAGCGGCAAGGTCATACACGAGGTTTCTCAGTACATCGGCGAGCAGACGAATAACTTTGCCGAGTACGAGGCGCTTATTGTCGTGCTCACCGAGCTGAAGAAAATGTTCGGCGAGAAACTCCGCGAGATGCAGATAGAGGTGAAAATGGACTCCGAGCTGGTAGTGCGCCAGATCTCGGGCATCTACAAAGTAAAAGAGCCGACGCTCAAGGAGCAATTTGCAAGAGTAGCCAAAATCCGCCTAGAAGATGCGCCCAATATGACCTTTGCCCATGTCTTCCGCGAGGCTAACAGCCACGCCGACGAGCTGGTAAACAAAGCCATAGACGCAGCCAGGAAATAACGATAAGGTACTGGGCGTGAAACAGTGGGTTATTTACTCGCTTTTTATATTTGCTTACGCGGCTCTGCTTTTGGCCCGTGTTGTTTTTATGCTTGATGCTCAGGCGGCGGAGACTTTGCCTCTGTACGATGGCCACACTGGAACAGTGATAGGGAAGGTAGTTGCCGACCCGGACCGGCGCGCTACCTCGCTCCACATCAATATCGCGGTTACGACTGTTGATGGCACTTCTGCGAACGGCACGCTGCTCGCGCTCCTGCCGCCTCAGGTCGAAGTGTCGTACGGCGACACTGTGGAGGTTGCTGGTACGATTACGACACCGCAGCCGTTCGAGACCGACACCGGAAGAGAATTTAATTACGCCGGATATCTACGCGTGCAGGGAGTCTCGATGATGATCCAGAAGGCGACGCTAGAAGATATACAGACCGGAGGGTTGTCGCTGCAAAAAATACTTTTCGACGTCAAACATAGCTTTGAAAGCTCGCTTGAAAAGCTTTTCCCTGAGCCCGACAACTCTCTCTTGCAAGGGATACTTCTCGGCGAGCGAAGTGGCTTGCCGAAGGATCTCAACAACGCTTTTATCGCCTCAAGTTTGGTGCACGTGGTGGTGCTCTCCGGCTACAACATCTCGATCGTCTCGAACGCAGTGCTCTATATAACCTCGGCGCTGCCGCGCACGCTTTCCTACGGCTTCGGCGGCGTGCTGATGCTCTTGTTTGCAATGATGACGGGTGCGGGCGCCACCACGGTGCGCGCTTGCGCGATGGGCCTGATCTCGATTTTGGCGCAATATCTGCGGCGGCCTGCCATCGCTATGCGCAGCCTCATTGCCGCCGCGGGCGCGATGATGCTTTGGAATCCGCTTATCACACTCTACGACTCATCTTTTATATTGAGCGTGCTTGCGACCTTCGGCCTTATTACGCTCGAGCCCATGACAAGCCGCTGGGTCGCGTGGATGCCCGAGAAGTTCGGAATGCGCTCTATCGCTGCGGCAACTATTGCGGTCCAGATTTTTGTCCTACCGGCGCTCCTGTACTTTACCGGCATACTTTCGGTTATCGCTCTGCCGGCAAACCTACTTGCGCTCCCGGTTGTGCCTTCGGCGATGCTCTTGGGCTTTGTGGCCGGACTCTTGGGTTTAATACACCCGGCACTTGGGCTTCCGTTCGCGCTTTTGTGCGAGCTGCTCTTGCGCTGGATGATGCTGGTCGCCAACACGGCAACGAGCCTCCCGTTCTCTTCTACAGTAGTAACGGCATTCCCTGCTTGGGCGCTTGTCGCGATTTATATTCCGCTCACAGCTTTTGCTACTTGGAAATATCTTCGAAACGCTTCTCGATCACAGACCAATTTATATTTTTGAAAAACGCGTCGATATACTTGCCGCGGCCGGAAGCCCCTTGATCAAGAATGTATGCGTGCTCCCAGACGTCGAGTGCGAGTATCACCGGCAGCGTGACAAAGTGCCCCTGGTGCTGCTCGCCGGAGAAGCCGGTGATGAATTGCTTTGCCTCCGGATCCCAATACAGCATCGCCCAGCCCGGGCCGCGCATCATCGCGATCATGCGGAACATCGCGAGAAAATAGTCGGGTTTGTGATACTCGGCGTCGATCTGATTTGCAAAAGGGGAGCCCGGAGTAATTGCGGTGCCGCCGCCCTCAAATTGAGAGAAATATAATTCGTGCAAACGCATGCCGTCCCACTCGAACGAGCGGCGGCGGATTATTTCAGAAAGGGCATGATTATTCTTCTCCGGGTCTTTGGCGTACTCCGGCATCATGGCCGACATCGCATTGAAGTTTTTTACATAGCCGGCGTACAGAGCAAGGTGTTGATCGATCGATTCTTTTGATATGCCATCAAGCGCGGGGATATTGAAGGTTTTTGCAGTGTATTCCATATATACGTAGTAAAACATCCTTAGCGTGAAGGTGCCCTAAAGATATCCCCATAAGGGTTGCAAAAAGTGCTGTTTATTGCATAATATGTGTTAGTTAGATCTTGCCGCAATCCGCGGCGTTTAAAACAGGGGGAACCCAATGGAACGTACTTTTGGCATTGTGGCGGCTGTAGCCATCTTTGTGTTCGGCGTGACACTGCCGTTGGCCGGCATGCTCGATGAAGCGGCCGGTATCGCCACATCGACTGCGTCGGCGAGCATCAGCGACCCGACTCTGGCAGCTCCTAAGGGAGATCTGCTTGCGCCCGCGAAAGCGGACGGCATGATCACAATCGTGCATCCGGGCAAGGAGCCGCAACTCACCATTGCTTTCAAGGGATTGCCACATGCTCCTATTACGGCGTCGATGGAACCGAGTGCGGCCGATATGGCGGCTTACGAGCACATGCTCGACCTCGGTCAGGCGGACACCGGCAAGCCCGACCACCAATAACCCCAGCTTTGCTGGGCCAAGAGGGCGCGAGTAACATCGCGCCTTCTTTCTTTTTATGTATACTTTCCAGATGCCGTTTTTGCGCCGTTATTTTTCTTATCTTGTTTTGGCCGCACTCGTTTTGATCTCGGTCGGTATTTGGTCGGCGGTGTGGGCCGAGAGCGCGCCCGGCAAGCTTATTGTCGCCGTGCTCGATGTGGGGCAAGGCGACTCAATCTTTATAGAGTCTCCGACCGGCACGCAGATTATTATCGATGGCGGGCCGGACGACTCGATATTGCGCGATTTGCCCGAGGTGATGCCGCTCTCGGATCGTTCTCTCGATGCCGTGCTTGCAACGCATCTCGACGCCGACCACATCACCGGCTTTGTCGACCTCCTCAAACGCTACTCGGTAGGCAATTTTATTGAATCGGGGTTGGTAAAAAGTACGCTCACAGCGCGCACGCTTGAAAAAGAAGTTGACTCAGAAAGAATCCCGCGCATTATTGCGCGCCGCGGCATGATACTCGACCTCGGCGGGGGAGCCGAGCTCGACGTGCTCGCCCCCGACTTTGACGTGTCAAAGCTGCCCGAAGACCAGGGCAACGAAGGCTGCATCGTCGCGCATCTGGTGTATGGCAACACCTCGATGCTCTTCATGTGTGATGCGCCTATGGATGTAGAGGACCACTTGATGGCAATAGGAAGCACTACTGATTTGAAGAGCGATATTTTAAAAGTCGGCCATCACGGCTCGCGCTTTTCGACCGGCGATGCATTCGTGGGCGAAGTTGACCCATCGGTCGCGATAATCTCCGTCGGCGCACACAACACGTACGGCCACCCGACACAGCAGACGCTCGACACGCTCGCAAACCATAACGTAGAAACCCTCCGGACAGACCAAGAGGGGACGATCGAATTTATTTCGGATGGGGAAGCGTTTGTACGCAAGTAGCGGTTCTGCTAGTGTTACCGCAGGAATGTTCTGTGCAACATCTTGCGATGGAGGAATGCATGCGGACGTCTTTTTTCGGCGAAACCTATAATGCCGCCAATGTCGGGGCAGGAGGTACAGCCATACTGGCAAATGCTATAGGCAATATCGTCTATAACGTGGCGCCTCAGTTCCAATTTCAGCACGTTGTGGCTGGCATAGTCGTGTATCTCGCGTTCTACGCGCTGTTCGCGCGAAAGGCGGTCTCATGGCTGCATTCGGCCACACTCGCCTTATTGGCAGTCTCGATGTACGTCGTCGGTGATGATTTGCTCAAGGTCAAGACTTCGCCGCTCGACGGATTCACGCTAATGGCTCTCTACCTTCTCACGATGTATCTCTTTTCGGACTGGTTGGTAAAGACCACTGCCAGTGTCCAGTCATCATCATAAAAATCCCCGCGGCGCCGAAACGCCGCGGGGATTCCTCTTTTCTAAAATTATATAACTCCTGCAGCCTTGAGCGTTTTGTAGGCGCCGTTCTTGGAGACAGTGCGCATGCCCTGGGTGGAGATATTCAGCGTTATCGTGCGGTTGAGCTCCGGCACGAAGATACGCTTCTTTTGCATGTTCGGCTGTTTCCGAACCTTGCCAGTAGGATTGAACTTGGTCGCGCGGATGCGGTTGGAATAGCCGCCTGCGACCTTGGACCCCTTCTTTGTTACCGGGCAGATTTTAGCCATAGTTTTGTTGCCCAGGCATGATATCATCAATCTGAAAATATGCCAACTGACCTTATATTCGGCCTTTTAGTGCTTATCTTCTCGGTGATTCTGCACGAGGTGGCGCACGGCTACATGGCCAATTGGCTCGGCGACCCGACCGCGCGCCTCGCTGGCCGGCTCACGCTCAACCCCATTTCGCACATCGACCCGATAGGCACGATACTCCTGCCCGGAATCTTGCTGCTAAGCCAGCCTTTCACCGGTTTGCCGTTTTTGATCGGCTACGCCAAGCCGGTGCCGTACAACCCGTACAACTTGCACGGCCGCTGGGACGAGGCGCTCGTCGCGTTTGCCGGGCCGGGGACAAATATCCTGATCGCGATCATCTTCGGCCTGCTTATCCGCTTTGGCGCCAACACGATGGACGTCTCTCTTTTGAGCGCGTTCGCGAGCATCACCTACATCAACATGCTGCTCGCGCTCTTTAACCTGATCCCGGTCCCACCGCTGGACGGCTCCAAGGTGCTCTCGGGGATTTTGCCGCAGGGACTCGCAAGAGGGTACGATACTTTTCGCGCTACTTTTGAGCGCCTCGGCGTCTTTCAGGGGACGATACTCATCATGATCGTGTTCTACTTTCTCTCGCCGTTCTTTACGGCGATCCTGCGCGCGCTGTTCAGCCTTTTGACGGGAGTGGCTATATAGAAAGATATACACATAAGCTGTATCTGCTGCCTAAAGAGCATATAGAATGAAGGCATCGTGGATATTTTTGCAGCCGCCCGCAGGAACGCGAAGACGATACTAAAGCTATCAGGAGGTGCGGCGCTTCTTGTACTTTTGGTGCTTGCTGCCAATAGCGCTGGGCTGGGGAAGCAAGGCGGCCTCGCCGCAGCGGCTATCACTTCCCAACAGACGTTTGGAGAATCGACCTTGAGCGTTACCTCGGCAGATGCAAACGTTCCTCTTAACAGTTCAACAACCGTCAGCTGGTCGGCGACCAGTATGGCCGACAAGGTCGGGCCATTTGTATGCCTCGGGAATGCCTCTGCTACCTGCGGCACGTCGTTTCAAAACATCGCCACCCATGGAGCCAGCGACTGGAAAACTTTTGTTATAGGTTCGGACAGTTACCTCGCGGTGGCCAACCAATATAGCAATACCTCCGGCGATGTTAATTCTTCTATTTATAAATGGATGCCCGCTGGAACTCCCTCGTCAAACACCACCGGCTGTTTCGGCAACGGCACGACCTGCGGAACCTCCTATCAGGATATAGCCACTCACGAAGCTACCGACTGGGAAGAGTTTACTATAGGTTCCGATATCTATCTTGGCGTGACGAACGAAATCTCAGGCGGTAATTACGCTACCAACTCTTCAATCTACAAATGGCAATCCTCCGGCACGGGCTGCCCCTCGGGCGGCGGCTTCGGCAACGGCACAACCTGCGGCACGGCGTACCAGAATATCGCTACTACAGGCGCAGTGAACTGGAAGT
>CAZLHN010000002.1:0-8619 GCA_964559665.1 uncultured Candidatus Saccharibacteria bacterium | reverse complement strand
CGGGCGGCGGCTTCGGCAACGGCACGACCTGCGGCACGGCGTACCAGAATATCGCCGATAATAATAATGGCGTTGCGATGATGAAATTCTTTACGCTCGGCTCGGATAGTTTTCTAGCAGAAGCGGTAGATCTCAACAATTCGACGGGTTATTCTGCCAATTCTCCTATATTTAAATGGCAATCCTCCGGCACGGGCTGCCCCTCGGGCGGCGGCTTCGGCAACGGCACAACCTGCGGCACGGCACTGCAGAACATAGCCACCCAGGGAGCGTTGGGGTGGGAGCCTATTACCATAGGCAGTGACACATACTTTGCTGTAGCAAACAATACCTCGGATGGTGAGACTACCGATATTAACTCTTCTATTTACAAAGCCATCTATACTACGTGCCTCGGCAAGGATATCTCGAGCTCTTGTGGTACACCACTCCAATCTCTCGCTCCCAATACTGCGATGTATGATCTCCACCCGTTTACGATCGGCTCTGACACCTATCTGGCCGGCGCCGATTATTATGACTCCGCCTTCCCGATATATAAATGGATTTCCTCGCTGGGCTGCCTGGGCAAGGATGCGTCGAGCGCGTGCGGCACAGCCTTTCAATCCATAGCTATTCCCGGCATAGCAAATACAGAAACCGTAGTTATCGGTTCGGATACGTACCTCGCTGCCGCTAACGGTTCCACCAACGGCAATTCCCCGATTTACAAATGGATGCCTGCCGGGACGCCGGCCTCCAACACTACCGGCTGCTTCGGCAGCGGGAGCATCTGCGGGGCGGCCTTCCAAAATATTGCCACGCAATATGCTCAAGGCTATAAAGCCATCAACATAAGCGGCGCCACTTATCTGGTCGTTACGAACGAGTGGAATGGCGGCGGCGGCACAGGCGCCTTTCAGCTCAACTCTTCGGTCTACAAGTGGATGCCCGCCGGGACGCCGGCCTCCAACACTACCGGCTGCTTCGGCAGCGGGAGCGTCTGCGGCACGGCGTACCAGAACATCGGCACGGCTGCCGGTCTCCGGCTGGAATCTTTCGTTGGCCCCGATAGTTCCACCTATCTTGCGATATCAAATTACCAAAGTGACACGGTTACTATCTATAAATGGATTACCTCCGGCGCCACCGGCGCACCCTGCTTCGGCAAAGCAGGGGCCTGTGCCAATTCGACGACGGGCATCAACGCGTATCAGACCATTTCTAACGCCGCCTTTGACGGCCCCGCGTCTCATTGGGATATCTTCTCGATCGGATCCGATATGTATTTTGCTATGCCGGACATTGGAGCGAGCGGTAAGCCAGGGATATACAAATGGATCACCTCCGGCGCCACCGGCGCACCCTGCTTCGGCAAAGCAGGTACCTGCGGCGCGGCACTCCAGGCAATTACTCCGCTATCGGGCCAGCAAGTATGGGGGACTAATACCTTTGCTTACGGCCCCGATACCTTCCTTGTGACCGCTTCGAGCGATTCCGCTAACCCGACCTCTCAGGGAACGTATGTTTGGATGCCCGCTGGCACGCCGGCCTCCAACACCACCGGCTGCTTCGGCAACAGGTCAACGTGCGGGTCCTCACTCTTTAGTACATCTGGCTACGGCGTAGGCGCGACACCCTTCACTGTCGGCTCGGCGCTCTACGTTGGGATTGATGGTGTCGAGATTGTGGCAAACGGCTTCGCTTTTGTCCCAGCTCCATCCTCCCCGATATATGCTTTCCTACCGGGTACTCCGGTTACTTGCAGTGTCAAGAGTAGTGACCCTTCGGGGAACACGAGCACGCTCGCCTCCGGCAACTCCAGTACAGGCATCTTAACCGGCGCGTTGACTCAGGTCGGTACCTATACGTACACGCTCGATTGCGGGATAGCCGGCTCGGTCTCGGTGCCGGTTACCGTAGCCAACCCCGCGCCGACCATAAGCATTACCTCGGTTATTAATGCGGCCGAGCCATCGACCAATGGGTCATTTGTCTTCCACGCTGATGTTGCGCCTTCATCCGATCTTACGATCAACTATACGGTCGGCGGCACGGCTACGCCGGGCGTCGACTACACAGCGCTCTCCGGCTCCGCCGTCATTCCGGCCGGACAGCAGAACTCCGCGCCGATCCCGGTATCGGTGCTTGATGACTCGTTGTACGAGGGGAGCGAGACGCTGATAGTGCAGGTTACAAGCAGTGCAAATTACATCGGTACCCCGAGTGCCACCATTACTATTGCGGATAACGAGACTGCTTCCTCTTTGCCCACTCTTACCAGCTGCGTCGGGACAGCAAGTGGGAGTTGTTCGCTCGGCGTCACTCCCTCAAGAGTGCGCAGCGGCAACACGGTTACCGTTACATGGGATGTTACGGGTCTTGTCACGGGCGCCAACGGAAATAGTAGCGACTCTTGTACGATAACTCGCAATCCTGTCGGCACCAGCTTCCCACAATCATCACCTGCCAATAGCACAAGCTGGGTCAATACGACCGGAGTCTCGTCCATCATCACGCAGGCAACGGCGTTCAAACTCACGTGCACGGCTCCCGACGGCATCACAACCACAAGCGTATCGCAATCAGTTAGCATTCTCCCAAGCTACCAGGAGATATAGCTCTGCCGCGGGCGATTTGCAGATATCCGCTCTATATAGTAGAGTATCGCCAACGCCTTCGGGGCGTTTTCTTTAAGAAATGGCACGCATATCACAGCTGGTCCGCAAGGGCCGCAAACAAATGAAGAGCAAGTCCAAGTCGCCCGCACTCGCGCGCGGCTTTAACCTGCTCAAGAACCGCCCGGTGTTCTATCCGGCGCCTTTTAAGCGCGGCGTTTGCACCAAGGTAACTACCACCACGCCTCGCAAGCCTAACTCCGCTATCCGCAAAATCGCCCGCGTTCGCCTGACCAACGGCCAGGAGATCACCGCCTATATCCCCGGCGAGGGCCACAACCTCCAGGAGCACTCGGTCGTTATTGTGCGCGCCGGCCGCGTGAAGGACATCAACGTCCGCTATCAGATAGTGCGCGGCAAGCTCGACGCCGGCGCTGTCGAGAAGCGCAACGTCTCCCGCTCGCGCTATGGTGTTAAGCGCCCGAAAAAATAATTTAATTTATGCGACGCCCCGTCAAAAATAGAAATATCGTCGGCCCCGACATGAAGTACAACTCTCTTCGCGTGGAGAAGTTCATCAACTCGGTCATGCGCGACGGCAAGAAGTCGACCGCCCGCAAGGTCGTCTACGACGCGCTCGATGCAATCCAGGAGAAGACCAAGGATGCCAATCCTGTCGAGCTGTTCGAAACCGCTATCCGCAATGTCGGCCCCGCGATGGAGATACGCTCCCGCCGTGTCGGCGGCGCCAACTACCAGGTGCCGCGCGAAGTTCGCCCCGAGCGCAAGCAGGCTTTGGCCTTCCGCTGGATACTGATTGCCGCCCGCGGCAAGAAGGGCAAGCCGATGCACGAGAAACTCGCCGAGGAGATCATTTTGGCGTCCAACAACGAGGGCTCCGCTATAAAGAAGAAAGAGGACACGCTGCGCATGGCCGAGGCCAACAAAGCATTTGCCCACTTCGCCTGGTAATTTCAAAGAAATAAAAAGAAAACAGCGCCTTTCGGGCGCTGTTTTTGTTTTTGTCAGGTGAGCTGAGTGCGCATGAGATGCTTCTCGACATAGAGGAACTGGTCTTCAAGAACAACTAATTGCTCCTGCTCGATAGCAATGCGCTCCATCGCCGCGCTTACCTCCTGGCGCTTCGCGTTGCGCAACTGCTCGCACCTGATGCGCATCCGCTCGAAGACCATGAGCTCAAGGCTCTTTTGATCTTTCGCCTCGACGAGTGGAACAGAGGGTTCGTAGAACAAGTCGCCAAGGCGCACGAGCGGGTGGCCTTCTGAGTCTCGTTGCCAGAACTCCATGTGATTGTCGTCAAAGACAATATTGCCGGCCTTCATCTCCCAGCCGGTATTCGTAGTGCCGCCCAGGTACCACGGGCCGTCTTTGGTAATGGTCCGTAGCGATACTGCTGCTACGACCGCAAGCTCTTTGGGCGCCAAGATCTGCATCTTCTCTACCATCTCAAAGAGCGGCTGGTAAAAGGTCTCGGGGAGGTCGCGCTTCTCAAGGATATTTATCTCGCGGTCGAGATGGTGGAAGCCGCTCCGCAGGTCGTCATACCCGTCTACCTTATATATGCGCATGCTGTCCTCCGATCTTATCTGCCGGCATCCTAACAGAAAGTAGTCAATGAAACCACCTCGCTTCTGGGATGGTTTTTGGTACTATATGCATCTCATGCAAAAGGGGATCGTCGGCAAGCGTATCGTGACCATCGGCGGCGGCACCGGCGGCTTTACCGTCAACCGAGGCCTCCATTCCTATCCTGTGCTTCCGACCGCCATCTGTACCGTGTTCGACAGCGGCGGGAGCTCCGGTATGTTGCGCGACGAGTTCGGCTCGCTGCCGCAGGGCGATATCCGCCGCTGCCTCATCGCGCTCGCCGACGACAAGGACGACACGCTGCGCGAGATGTTCCAGTATCGATTCCAGAACGGCCACACGCCGACCGCACTTTCCGACCACAGCTTGGGCAATCTGCTTTTGCTCGCGGCGGAAAAAACGTGGGGTCCTATCGAGGGCATCCGCCGGGTTAGCCGTATGCTCGGGCTCCACGGCCAGGTGCTGCCCATATCTATAGATAACGCGCATCTGTGCGCGGAGCTCTCCGACGGCTCGACCATTGTGGGGGAGACAGAGATAGACCTGCGGCCGCTCGACGACGAGCGGCTGGTGCGGCGCGTGTGGCTCGAGCCAAGCGCCGTCATCTGCCGCGAGGCGTCAGAAGCTATCATCAACGCCGATATTATCGTGCTCGGTCCCGGCGACATTTACTCGTCCATCATCCCGAACCTGCTTGTGGATGGCACTGCCGAGGCGCTGCGGCAGTCGAAGGCAAAGGTAGTATACGTTGCGAACCTCATGACCAAGTGGTCGGAGACGCGCAATTTTGCCTTGCCCGACTTTCTTAAGGCGCTGCTTGCGTATGACATCGGGCGCGAAAAGTTCGACGCCGTGCTGGTCAACACCGCCCCGATTCCGGAAGATCTGCTCCCTCTGTACGCGCAAAAGGACAAATCCACGCCGGTAGTATTTAAGCCGAGCCTGGGGCGCACGCTCAGTCGCTATACAAAAGACATAATCGCCGACAACTTCCTTAGCAAGACGGGCTTGGAGCAAAAGCTCGTGCGCCACGATTCGGGCAAATTGGCCAAGCGCATCATTGAGCTCTAACCGCCTAAGGATCTATCTTTCTCTATATTTGCTTGCGCTTTTCTGCTAGAGTGGCGCGAGGAACTCGTACAGGAGGTGACAATGTGGCAAGGATTAAAAAGCGCGCTTGGCATTACGCCTAGCGTGATAGTGCCAGTCGAGCTGGTCTATGCAGCAAAGGCCGCGCAAGAAGTCGCTCAAGAAGCACACGGCGTTTTTTCTGCGGAAACCGGCTTCTCGTCAGGACAACGCGGAGCCATGAGCGAGGCGACGGGCCTGCTCTTCATGGCCGATCTTCTCAAGAAGGAGGCTGAGGTTGCTCTCGTCCGAGCCGGTATCTGCGCCGGCGTTCGGAAGAAATTCTATGAAGACGTGCGTTCGGCACTTAACTTGAGCTAATAAATCGATCATGTGCGGGCGGCCAGTGGCCGCCCGTTTTCTTTGCAATTTCCGGGATTTCAGGTATTCTGTCTATACGCCTCAGGCGCTATTTTTTATGGCAGGCAGAGACTATCCACTCGAAAAAGTCCGTAACTTCGGCATCATCGCGCATATCGATGCGGGCAAGACCACCACGTCTGAGCGTGTTTTGTATTACACCGGTGCCCAGCACAAGATAGGCGAGGTGCACGAGGGCGAGACAACCACCGACTGGATGGAGCAGGAGCGCGAGCGCGGCATCACCATCACCGCGGCCGCCATCACCTGCTTTTGGGCGCGCACGGACGAGCCCGACAAGAAGGATCTCGCGAAGAAATTCCGCTTTAATATCATCGACACTCCCGGGCACATCGACTTTACCGTGGAGGTGAAGCGCTCCATGCGCGTGCTCGACGGCGCGGTCGTCGTGTTCGACGGCGTGGCCGGCGTAGAGCCGCAGTCGGAGACCAACTGGCGCTACGCCGACGAGGCCAATGTGCCGCGCGTGTGCTTCATCAACAAGCTCGACCGCACCGGCGCCTCGTTTGAAAAATCTTTCCAGTCGATCCTCGACCGTCTCACCAAGCACGCGGTGCGCATGCAGCTCCCGATAGGCGAGGAAGGCAATTTCGAGGGCGTCGTCGACCTCCTTTCGATGAAGGCCTACAAGTTCGAGGGCGCGATGGGCGAGAATGTCGTCGAGATGGACGTTCCCGAGAACCTGAAGGCCGATGCTGCAAAGTATCGCGCTGAGCTTATCGAGGCGATTGTCGAGCACGACGACGCGCTCATGACCGCGTACCTCGACGGCAAGGAACCCACACTTGAGGCGCTCAAGGCTACGCTCCGCAAGGCGGTCATCGCCAACAAGATCTTCCCGGTCTATACCGGAAGCGCCCTCAAGAACAAGGGCGTGCAGCTCGTGCTTGATGCAGTTGTTGACTATCTCCCATCTCCCGTTGATATGCCGCCGATCACGGGCATCGACCCGCGCAACGGCAATCCTATCGAGCGCCATGCCTCCGACGAGGAGCCGTTTACCGCGCTCGCGTTCAAGCTCCAGGCGGACCCGTTCGTCGGGCAGCTGACGTTCTTCCGCGTGTACTCGGGTACCATCGAGGCGGGCTCCTATTTGTATAACTCAACCACCGGCAGCAAGGAGCGCCTCGGCCGCATTGTCCGCCTCCAGGCCAACGAGCGCGAGGAAGTGAAAAAAGTCTACGCGGGAGAGATCGCGGCAGCCGTGGGCCTCAAGGACACGCGCACCTCACACACGCTGTGCGACGAGGCGAACCCGATACAGCTCGAGCAGATTAAATTCCCCGAGCCGGTTATCTCGCTCCGTATCGAGCCTAAGACCAAGGCCGACCAGGAAAAGATGGGCATGGCGATGAAGAAGCTCGCCGACGAGGACCCAACATTCAAGGTATCGACCGACAACGAGACCATGGAGACGCTTATCTCGGGCATGGGTGAACTGCATCTTGAAATTCTCGTTGACCGCATGAAGCGCGAGTTCGGCGTCGAGGCTAACGTCGGCAAGCCGCAGGTTGCGTACCGCGAGACCATCCAAAAGGAGTCCGAAGCCGAGGGCAAATACATCAAGCAGACGGGAGGCAAGGGCCAGTACGGCCATGTGCGTCTGCGTCTCAAGCCCATGGAGCCGCTCGACCCCGACAAAAAGATTTCCAAGAACGTTACGCGCGAAGAGCACTTTGAGTTCATCAACTCGATCAAGGGCGGCGTGGTGCCGAACGAGTTTATCGGCCCAGTTGAGGACGGCGTGCGCGAGGCTATGGAGCGCGGCATTGTTGCCGGCTTCAAGATGGTGGACATCTCTTGCGAGCTGTACGACGGCTCATACCACGACGTCGACTCATCCGAAATCGCATTCAAAATCGCCGCATCGATGGGCTTCCAGGAAGCGGCCAAGGCTGCAAAGCCGGTCTTGCTTGAGCCTATTATGAAGGTAGAGGTAGTCGTGCCCGAGAAGTTCATGGGTGACATCACCGGCAGCCTCAACTCCAAGCGCGGACAGATCGAGGGCATGGAAGAGCGCGGTCTTGCCCGCGCGGTCAAGGCAAAGGTGCCTTTGAGCGAGATGTTCGGCTACACCACGGCTCTGCGCAGCATGACCGAAGGCCGCGCCTCGTTTACCATGGAGTTTGACCACTACGAGGTTGTGCCGCCAAACGTCGCGGCGACTATCGTTGCGGGCAGGAAGTAATCCACACCCACCCCTTGCGGGCAGCGGGGGAGAGGCTAAAATAATAAGTACCAGGGCACGAGCGAAAGCTCGTGCCCTCTCCCGTTTCAATTATTAGTTTTTTGAAAATCATGAGTACAACGCAGACGCTCCCCGCAGCTTTTGTAAGCACGGTCAAGGTATTTACAATTATTTTCGCGCTTTTGTTGGTGTACGCGGTGCTGCCGGTGCGCGCGCATGCGGCCGCGCTCACCGACACGCAGACACAGGCGATCATAAGCCTGCTTTCATCATTTGGCGCCGATCAAAGCGTCTTGAGCAATGTGCAATTAGCCCTCCACGGCGCCAGCCGCGACGATATCCTTAAGGCGATGGGGGCCGGCGTGGCATCGTCCTCACCTAAGGGCGACGTTCGTCCGGGCTTTGCTACCCCTACGACTTCTATGGGCAGCTCGACTCCTGCGATTGCGTGCGTAGCGTTTGACCGCACGCTCAATCGCGGTGCCACCGGCGACGATGTCTCGGCCCTCCAAGCGTTTTTGATGCATACCGGCGACCTGCAGGGCACCTCGACCACCGGCTTCTTTGGCTCGACCACCGAGGCTGCGCTCAAGGCGTGGCAGGCTAAACAAGGCATTGCCACGAGCGGCGACAGCTCGACCACGGGCGCGGGCGTAGCGGGCCCCAAGACCCGCGCGGCACTCGAGACCAGCTGCCTCAGGATGAAGATGGACGAGC
>CAZLHN010000001.1:24671-34539 GCA_964559665.1 uncultured Candidatus Saccharibacteria bacterium | reverse complement strand
TGGAGGCCACGGCGGGAATCGCACCCGCGTATAAAGGATTTGCAGTCCCTTGCCTTACTACTTGGCTACGTGGCCGTGCATCCACTCTAGCGTCACTTCGATAGTTCGTCGAGGCGCTGGCGGTTCTTTTCGCCCATGTCTATCTCGAACGTGATGTCCGGCGGCAAGGCTCCGCGCACGCGCTTTTTAAAGAAGTCGCGCAGCTCGGTGCGGTTGCGGTTGGCGAAGGCGAGCGCCTCTGCCTCGGCCGAGTCGGGGAACACGGTGATGTAGATGATGGCACGCTTGCCGTCCTCGCTCAGCATCGCGCGCGTGACTGTCATCAGCGTGTTGCGGTTGGCCTCGCGCACCAGAAACTCCGCCGCGACCTCGCGCAGCGCCTCTTGCATCCGCTCGTGATGTATCGAATCCATGGCCTTTTATTTGAGCACTATCTCAAAGGCTTCTATAGTATCGCCCGCGGCGGGCTCGCACGATGTTTTTATCTGCGCGCCGAATTCCTTGCCGGCCTCGAGCTCTTTGATGGCCTGCTTCTGCGTCTGGAGGCTCACGATGCTCCCGCGCCCAAGCTCCAGGTCGCGACGCATTATTTTTACCTCGGCGCCCTGCTTCAGCGAGCCGGTTTCGATGCGGCCGCCGAGAATCACTTTGCCCTTGGCAAGGCTGAAGACTTTTAACACTTTTGCAGTGCCGGTTGCCTCTTCCATATGCTCGCGCGGCTGGCGCTTAAGCAGTTCTTCAGCGAGCCACTCGGAGAGTTTATAGATGATATCAAAGAGCCCGATCGAGACCCCGAGGCGCTCGGCGAGCTCGCGCGCAACACCCTCGGCCTTGACGTTAAAACCGACGACGATGCCCGGCGTGCCGCTGCCGGCTAAGCGCACGTCGGACTCCGAGATAGGGCCGACACCCTTTAAAACGACGCGGACCTCGAGACGATCGTCCTTCGGGATCTTGTCGAGTTCGTGCATCACCGCCTCGGCGGTGCCGGCGACGTCTGTTTTTATGACGAGCGGCAATATGATGTGGATCTTTTCCTCGGCACCCTCAATCGGCACCTCGGCGGCTTTAGCGGCAAGCGGCGTTTTCGGCGCGCGCGCGGCTTGGGCGAGCGCCTCGGCATCTTTTTTATTCGCTACTTGTTTCCATGATGCGCCGATTATAGGCAGCGGCGTAAAACCGACGATGCCCACGGCGCTCCCGGGCCCGGCTTCCTTGATAGGTTTTCCTAAAAAGTTTTCCATAATGCGCACGGGCGCTGTCGACTCGCCGGAAATAATATAGGTGCCGCTCTGGAGCGTGCCATTGAGTACGATGAGCGTCGCGGTATTGCCGCGGCGGTTGTCGACGCGCGTCTCGATAACGACACCCTCGCCTGGCACTGATGTGTCTGCGGAGATACCTTCCAATTCTGCAGCGAGCAAAATGAGGTCGAGCAATTCTGGAATGCCCTCGCCGGTTTTACCCGACACGCCGATGTAGGGGACTTCGCCGCCGAGGCCCTCGAGGTAGATGTTGTGCTCAAGGAGCGACATCTTTGCCTTCTCGATATTCGCGCTTTCTTTGTCTATTTTTGTGAGTGCGACGATGTAGGGGATCTTGACGCTTTCGATCAGCTTGAGCGCCTCGGTGGTCTGCGGCTTTACGCCGTCTTCAGCAGAGACTACAAGGATCGCGACGTCGGCGACCTCGAGCCCGCGCGAGCGCATGGCCTTGAAGGCCTCGTGGCCGGGCGTGTCGAGAAAGGTGATCCGATGCTCGCCGGTGGAGTTTTTGTGCACGGCTTCGTAGGCCGAGAGATGCTGCGTGATGCCGCCCGCCTCTCCCTCAACAACATTAGTCTTGCGGATATAGTCCAAAAGCGTCGACTTGCCGTGGTCGATGTGGCCTACAATAGCAACAATAGGGGGCCGAGGCCCCGATGCGGGCTTACCTTCGCTCATACGTGTTCGCAGTATATAGTAGATTGTACATATTATGAAGTTGTGGCGAAAACGAGTATATGCGGATGCGGCGGCGGCTACGCCTGTCTCGCGATCGGTCAGGCGTGAAATGCGGCGCCTTGCGGGGCTCTTTGGCAACCCGAGCGCTTTGCACGCCGAGGCCCAAGCCGCAAAAAAGGAGCTCGAGGCCGCGCGCGAGAAGATCGCTAGCACGATCGGTGCGCATGCGGATGAACTAATTTTTACATCTGGCGGCACGGAGGGGAACAATCTCGCGATTTTTGGCACGCTACGCAGACTATTGCGCGTAGGGGAAGACGCGCATGCGATAACAACAGCAATAGAGCACTCCTCCGTTTTAGAGCCGCTGCGGGCACTCGAGAAAGAAGGATTGCTCCTGACCGAGCTTCCAGTTGATGAACACGGACTCGTGTCTTACAAATCTCTGCGCGAAGCGCTGACGCCCAACACTGTTTTTGTTTCGGTGCAGATGATCAACAGCGAGGTCGGGACTATCCAGGATATCCGCGAGCTCGCAAAAGAAGTCAGGCATGCGCGCAAAGAACGGGATGATGGAAAACCGATCTATTTCCATACCGATGCGTCGCAGGCGTCGCTTTGGCTCAAGATCGGCGTCGAGCAGCTCGGCATCGACTTGCTTACGCTCGACGCGCAGAAGATGCTGGGACCCAAGGGCGTTGGCGTACTCTTTGTGAGGCGCGGGGTCGCGCTTGAACCACATATATATGGAGGGGGTCAGGAGAAGGGCCGCCGCAGCGGAACCGAAAATACGATGTTGGCAGGGGCGTGCGCGGTGGCTCTCGCGGATGCGCAAGACGATGTAGAGGCACGGGCTGAGAAAATCGCCAGTATGCGTGACTTCCTTTTTAAACAAATCGAGAAGGCGATTCTTGGCGTGAGGCTCAATGGCGCAGGAGGCAAATCACGCGCGCCAAACAATCTCAATATAACTATTCCACAGCTCAACGGTGATATGGCCGTTATTGCGCTCGACGCGCAAGGCGTCGCTGTCTCGACCCGCTCCGCATGCGACACCGAGGACGAATCGCCATCCTATGTATTGAAGGCGCTCGGGATATCGGTACAAAACGCCAAAAACTCAATCCGAATTACGGTTTTGCCTGGTGCCACAAAAGGCGAGGCAAGGCGTATAGCCCGCGCGCTCGCCAGGGTTGTTGCGCTCTATCGCCAAAGCTAAAAAGGTGTAGTAGTGTAACGCGCAGCAAACCTGTCCGTTATAACGGATGGAACGTTCTTCTATAACAACAGTTAGAAAGGGTACAAACCCATGTGTGGAATAATCGGTGCCACAGCAGAACGGGGAATCGATGTCGCGCCGATGGTTATCGATGCGCTCGGTCGCCTCGATTACCGCGGCTACGATTCCTGCGGGATCGCTGCCCTGAACGGCAGCATTGAGGTCTTGCGGCGCGTGGGCGAGAGCAAGGTGTTGGAGGCTGCGTTCCAGAAGGATCGCCTCATCCGCCACCTGTCCGCCTCCGTCGCCATCGGCCATACTCGCTGGGCTACTGAGGGCGAAGTAACCGAGGAGAATGCTCATCCGCATGTCTCGGGCCATCTCGCTCTCATCCATAACGGCACGATCAAGAATTGGCGCGATCTGAAGGAAAAGTTGGTGGGCGAAGGCTACGTCTTCCAGTCGCAGACGGACACGGAAGTCATCGCTCATCTCGTCAACTTTTACTGCCGCACCAGCAAGAGCTTGCGCGCTGCAGTGCAGCGCGCAGTCAAGGACCTCGAAGGTTCCTACGCTCTCGTCGTCAGCTCCACAAATGAGCCCGGCGTCCTGGTTGGCACTCGCAACAGGCCGCCGCTTATCGTCGGCCTTGGAGAAGGGGAAAACTTCCTCTGCTCCGATGTTACGGGCGTGCTGGCAAAGACGCGGCAGGTAATCTACTTGTGGGATGGCGATGTTGCGGAGGTTACACCGCGGTCCGTGCGCATCGTCGATGTAAACGGAAAGCGGGTCCGACGCAAGGTCTACATCTCGAAGCAATCCCTTGATGCGCTTGAGAAGGGCACGTTCGCCCATTTCATGCTCAAGGAGATCTTCCACCAGCCGCAAGCGCTGCGCGATACCATCGAGCCGGTTCTCGAGAAGGGTTTCTCGCCCGCTCTGTTTGGTCGTGCAGGAAAGACCTTCAAGGATATCGACAGCATCCTAATCCTTGCGTGTGGCACCAGCGCTCACGCAGGCGAAACGGCGCGGTCGTGGTTCCAGTCGATTGCGAAAGTGCCGACCGAGGTGCAGCTTGCGAGCGAGTACGTCAGCGATTACCTCAATGGTGCGCTCATCCCAAATCCGCGCACGCTTGTCGTCACCATCTCTCAGTCGGGGGAAACCTTCGACACGATGGAGGCGCTCAAGATTGCCAAGGAATCGGGCCATCCCTACACGCTCTCGATCTGCAACGTCCCCGAGAGCTCGATACCGCGCGCGTCGAAGCTTGTCTTCTACACGCAAGCGGGAGTTGAGATCGGCGTCGCTTCGACCAAGGCCTTCACGACGCAGCTTGCCGCCCTGTTTGTCCTGGCACACACGATCGCCAAGGCAAAAAGCCGCCTGACTAAGGCGGCCGAAGCGGAAGCGCTCGGGATGCTGAAGCGCATTCCGGACAGCGTCAACGAGGTGCTCAAAGTCGAGGCGTTGCTGCGCGGATGGGCCAGGGAGCTCGCCAAGAGTTCGAGCGTTCTGTATCTCGGCAAAGGGATGCTGTTCCCGATCGCCAAGGAAGGAGCGCTCAAGCTCAAGGAAATCTCCTACATCCACGCGGAAGCGCTTGCAGGAGGCGAGCTCAAGCACGGCTCTCTCGCCCTTGTTGATGAAAAGATGCGCTTGGTGGTGTGCGCCCCGTATGATGCGCTCTACTCGGACATCGAGATCAGCATCGGCGAAGTCGCCGCTCGCAAGGGCGACCTCTACGTCCTTACGGACAAGAACAGCCCCCTGAAAGGGAACGGGCATACGCATGTCATGCGGATGCCCGAACACGACCAGGTCCTCGCGCCCCTTGTCTATACGATCGTGCTCCAGATCCTGGCCTACTACACGGCCTTGGAATTGGAGCAAAGTATCGACAAGCCGCGGAACCTTGCAAAGTCGGTTACCACCGGCTAAACCCCAAAATCACTGCCGCCAGAGCCCTACAAAGGCCTGGCGGTTTTTCTTTTTGGTGATATAATTTAAGTAACTGTATGAACATCGAGCAACTGACTAAGCATCAAATCGTCCTCCTAACGCTGCTAGTCTCGTTCGTGACATCCATCGCAACCGGCATCGTCACCGTCTCGTTGATGGACCAGGCGCCGGCGGGGGTAACGAGGGTGGTTGATCAGATTGTCGAGCATACGGTCCAGACGGTCATCCCGGCCACGCAGAGTGCGGCGGCCGTTACCACGACCGAAAAGACGGTGGTGGTCAAGGACGATGATTTGGCCGCGCAATCAATAGCCACGATGCAAAAGAGCATGATCCGCATCGTAGCAAAGGGCAGCGACAGCCTGGTGGCGCGCGGCGTCATCCTCGACAACAAGGGCACGGCCGCTACAGACGCATCCGCCTTGAGCGCCTCGGGAGCCGCCTCGTTTGAGGCGATACTGCCTTCCGGCGAGCGCGTAGCGGCAGTAGAACACGCTACGGCATCAACCTCAGCGATAGCGCTTATGGACGTCGCCGTAGGCACCTCGACAGGCTTTGCCGCCGCGCCACTGGCCGACATCGCGAAACTTTCTCTCGGCCAAAGTGTAATACGCATAGGAGGGGGCGGCGCCGACACGGTGGGCGAGGGCGTCATAGCCACGCTCCCGGGCAGCGATAATCCCAACCTCATACAGGCGAGCGTATCATCCGCCACATCGGGCTCGGTCCTCATGACCCTGTTCGGCGAGGTCATCGGGATATACACGTCCGGCACCGACACGGGCTCCTACACGCTTATATCGCCCGCGACGTCCGCACCATCCTCAACCGCCACTTCTACCAGTTCCAGTTCATAATAAAGAGTCACACTATGCCTCCATTCAATCATTTCACCACAAAAGCAAAAGAGGCCGTCCGTCGCGCGCATGAGCTCGCGGTCGAGCGCGCACAAAACCAAGTGAGCCCGATGCACCTCTTGGGCGCTTTGCTGCTGCAGGAGGAGAGCTTGGTGACCACCGTCCTTGAAAAGCTCGAGGTAGACGTGATCCTGCTCACCGACACGGTGCTCGAGTCGCTCGAAGGCACATCCAACGGCTCCGTGCTCTCGCCCTCGTACCAGCTCTATCTGACGCCCGACCTCGTGCAGGCGCTTGAGCGCTCGGCCAAGATCGCGACCGAGCTCCACGATGAGTTTGTATCGACCGAACATCTTTTTATATCAATACTCGACGTGCCTGGCAGCGCGCGCGACACGCTCAACCGCTTCCGCATCTCGCGCGAGGCTATTATGCGCGCGTTGACTGAACTCCGCTCGGTCAAACCAACCCAAGGCGAGGGCAAGAAGTACCGCGCACTTCCTAAGTACACGCGCTCGCTCACCAAGGCCGCACAGGAAGGCAAGCTCGACCCGGTCATCGGCCGCGACGAGGAGATTAACCGCGTCATCCAGATACTCAGCCGTCGCACCAAAAACAATCCGGTACTCATCGGCGAGGCGGGCGTCGGCAAGACAGCCATCGCCGAAGGTCTGGCCTCGCGCATCGTCTCGGGCGACGTTCCGGAATCTTTGCGCGACAAAGAGCTCGTATCGCTCGACCTGGGCGCGCTTATCGCGGGCACCAAGTATCGCGGCGAGTTTGAGGAGCGCCTCAAGGCCATCATGAAGGAGATCGAGCGCAGCGAAGGCAAGATACTCCTCTTTATCGACGAACTCCACACGGTCATCGGCGCGGGCGCGGCCGAAGGCGCCCAGGATGCGAGCAATATGATGAAGCCGGCGCTTGCGCGCGGCGACTTGCACGTAATCGGTGCCACGACCCTGCGCGAGTATCAAAAGCACATCGAGCGCGATCCGGCATTCCAGCGCCGCTTCCAGCCGGTGTATGTGCTCGAGCCGAGCCTCGACGACGCGATCTCGATTATGCGCGGCCTCAAGGAGCGCTACGAACTCTTCCACGGCGTGCACATCACCGACGACTCGCTGGTCGCCGCAGTGCAGCTCTCGGCCCGTTACATTCCCGACAGATTCCTACCCGACAAGGCGATCGACCTCGTTGACGAAGCTGCATCGAGCCTACGCATAAGTTTGGAGAACAAGCCGCCGGTTTTGGAAGACGCTCACCGCCGCATCATCCGGCTCGAAGTCGAGAAGGAAGCGCTGCGCAAGGACGCGGAGGGAGAGGACGGGAACCGCGACGCCAAAGCACGCGTCAAAGTCATCGAGCGCGAGATAGCCGAGCTTAAGGAAAAGACGGGCGAGCTTGAATTGCGCTGGAAGAACGAGAAGCAGATTTTGCACGACATCAAATCAATAAAGAAGGAGCTTGAAGGCCTGCGTATCGAGGCCGAAGCCGCCGAAGGCGCGGTAGACCTCTCTCGCGCGGCGGAGATCCGCTATGGCGAGATCCCGTCGCTGGAGCGCGAGCTCGAACAAAAGACAAAGCGCCTCAAGAAGCTCCAGACATCGCGCCGCTTGCTCAAGGAGGAGATTACCGAGGCCGACATCGCGTCGGTGGTCGCCAAGTGGACCGGCATCCCCGTCTCGCGCATGCTCCAGGAGGAGGCCGAGCGCCTCTCGCGCATCGAGGCAGACCTCAAGAAGCGCGTGGTAGGGCAGAGCGAGGCGGTGCAGAAGGTCGCCGATGCGGTCAAGCGCTCACGCGCCGGCATTAGCGACCCAAATCGCCCGATTGCGTCATTTATGTTCCTTGGCCCTACAGGAGTCGGCAAGACCGAACTCACCCGCGCGCTCGCGGAGTTTATGTTCGACGACGAGAAGGCGCTCATGCGCGTCGACATGTCGGAGTACATGGAAAAGCATTCGGTCTCCAAGATAATCGGCGCGCCGCCGGGCTACGTGGGGCACGAAGAGGGCGGCACGCTCACCGAGCTTGTGCGCCATCGCCCATACTCGGTCATCTTGTTCGACGAGATCGAGAAGGCGCATCCCGAGGTCTTCAATATATTGCTCCAGGTGCTCGACAACGGATACCTCACCGATGCCAAGGGCCGCAAGGTCAACTTCCGCAACTCGATTATCATTATGACGAGCAATATCGGCGCGCAATACATCGACAAGATGGAGCAGATCGGCTTTGCGATGCATGGCGGCTCCGACTCGAGCAACTACCGCCTTGCCAAGGAAAAGGTACAGGCGTCACTCAAGGATTACTTCCGCCCCGAGTTCCTCAACCGCATCGACGAAATCATCATCTTCAATATCTTGAGCCCCGAGGCGGTCAAGGAGATCGTCGACATCCAGGTTAAGGAAGTCGTCGAGCGCCTGCGTTCCAAGGACATCACGCTCGCGATTTCGCCCGAGGTGTACGAATATCTCTCTAAAGAGGGGTACAACCCGCACTACGGAGCGCGCCCCTTGCGCCGGCTCATCCAGGATAAGATACTCACCAAAGTGGCCAGCCTTATGGTCTCGCGCGGAGTGCTTTCGGGCGGCGCAGTGACCGTCGGCATAAAAAACGGCGAATTCACATTCGAGGTGCGCAAGAGTGGCAAAGCAAAAGGGGTAAAAATGACGACGGCCACCGCCATCGCGGAGGAAAAAGTGGGGGCGTAAAAAAGATATATACAAAAAGCACCCGGTATCGGGTGCTTTTTGTTTTTGTGCGCCGGGGAGGATTCGAACCTCCGTAGGCCGAAGCCGCTTGGTTTACAGCCAAGTGTAATTGACCACTCTACCACCGACGCATATAGAACACTCCATACTTTACACGTTTTGGGCCGTCTTGTCAGGCCGCAAAAAATGGATGGTATGATTATGATATGAAGTTTGTTCGCCCTTCGACTATCGCTAGTCTGGCGGTCGCGCTCCTTTTTATAACCGCGGCGTTTGCCTCGCTCCCGCAAGGAGCGCATGCAGACACGCCGAGCGCAAACCAAGCTGTACAACAACAGGATGGAATAGAAGCGGGGAGCGGCTGCGGCGGCACCGACTGCCAGGCGTGCAATCTCGTCGGCCTTATCCAAGCCGTTATCAATTACGCTATCGGACTCTCTATCCCGATTGCGATGGGGCTCTTTGCCTGGGCAGGCGTGCTGTACTTTACCTCCGCGACAAACCCGCACAACATCGAGCATGCAAAGGGGATATTCAGAAGCGCTCTGATTGGATTCGTCGTGGCGCTTGGCGCATATCTCATTATCGACACCATACTCCATGCCATACTTAGTCCCACGCAATTCTCCGACGGGAGCTGGTTCACTATTAAGTGCGTCAACGACGTTCAGCGGCAGACCAACGGCCAAATCAGCGACTTGCTTGAAAGTGCCTTGGGGAACCCGCCGCCTCCCGTGACTATAGATACTAGCAACTCATTTGTGGCCATCGGCTGTCCGAGCGGCTCGCACTCGGACGCTACTCAGCAGGCATGCGTGAGCGACACAACTGGGATGACTCTCCCTGGTACCGCTGTCATTAGTGACCCGACCTTCGCGGCAAATGTGCAGACTGCTTGTACCACCTATGGTAACTGCACGCTAGCGCAATCAATCGGGCAAATCGAGTCCAGCGGTGGGCTAGACTGCAAAACAAGCGCCACCGGGGCGGTGGGGTGCATGCAGGTGCTCGCGACGACGGCCTGCGATATAGACTCGTCCATAAACGGCTGTAATGCATGCGTCAACAGCCATAATAGTATTAGCGCGGCTTGCCAGCCGGTGGCTCAGGCAATTTCCGACCCGACGCTCAATACGCAACTGGGAGTGCAATATATTTCCCAGCTCTCCA
>CAZLHN010000001.1:0-24661 GCA_964559665.1 uncultured Candidatus Saccharibacteria bacterium | reverse complement strand
AAGAGTTTAACGGCTCGTGTGAGCTTACCGCCGCCGCGTACTACCAAGGGGCAGGCAATGTGCAAAAAGACCACGGCGTCCCGGCTGCCGCCACTACATATGTCGCCAAAGCCTGCGGCAATTGAGGTACACTACACGTATGCAATCAACGATATCTAAAATACTCATCGCCCTGATACTCGGACTGCTCGTCATTGCCGGGGGATTGGCGATCTGGTTCTTTGTGTTCATGCCAAAGGCCTCGAGCCCATCCCAGCCCGGGCAGACGACGCAAAATAATAACGGAGGGATAGATAACTCAAGCACCGTCACGGTGCCCAATGACACTACGGCCCAGCCCTCAAGCACGGCGCAACAGCCGCCTGCGGACATCAATGCCGCCTATGCAGCACTCTTTCCGCAGATTTTGGGCACCGAGGCGCAGTTTGTCGATGCTACGGCGACTTCGACCGGCGATCTGGGGAAGCTCTATGCGCTTTACGCGGCCGACGTGGCCGCCGACAAAAAGGCGTACCCGCAAAATCCGCCATTCCCGATAGAGGTCGCCCTGGTTGACCTGACCGACGACGGCACGCCCGAGGCCATTGTGTACGAAAATTTGCCGAGCTTCTGCGGCACGGGCGGCTGCACGCTCGATATCTACAAAAAAACGGGCAGCACCTGGGCAAAGGTATTCAGCACTTCTGGAGGAGGCGTGGTAGGTCTATCGAATACGCTTACAAACGGTCATCTCGATCTATATCTTACGGTGGGGCAGGGCGATACCGTAGACCGCTATACATGGAACGGTTCTACCTACCAGTTTAAGGAGACGATGGCGATCTGGAACGGGAGCACCTTTACTCCGACGCAATAAAGTTGCGCGTTTTGGGTTTATAGGGTATATTCTCTGGGCTTATGTCACAAGACCGACTCATACGACTCGCCTGCACCAAGTGCAAGCGGAT
This sequence comes from uncultured Candidatus Saccharibacteria bacterium, assembly GCA_964559665.1. GTDB lineage: Bacteria > Patescibacteriota > Minisyncoccia > Phycocordibacterales > SBAW01 > GWA1-54-10. The sequence goes on along the minus strand of CAZLHN010000001.1, from coordinate 23,714 downwards.
TAACTATTGGAGCTCCAAGAACAAGAAGCTTGTCGAGCGCAAGATAGAGCTTAAGAAGTGGTGCAAGTGGTGCCGGGCTCAAACCGTGCACAAAGAGGCAAAAAAGTAGTATCCTAAGCCCTACGGGCGCTTAGTTAAATGGTATAACAGCGGTCTCCAAAACCGCTATTGGGGGTTCGATTCCCTCAGCGCCCGCAAAACTCTTTTGCCAGCCGCAGGGCCTCCGTCTTATTTCTTATCCAATGGGTATCCGGGTTGCGCTTGAACCAGCGCATCTGCCGTTTGGCGTATTTTTGTATCGCGCGCTCGAGTTCCGATATCATTTCTTTTTCCGCCTGCTTTTTCTGCAAAAGTTGGGCGAGCGAGCGATACTCGAGCCCGAACGCTTCCATACGTTTGTAAGAAAGTCCTTGTTTGTGTAGCTGCTTTGCCTCGCGAACCATGCCTGCCCTCATTCGTGCGAGCAGGCGAGCATGAATATTCTTTCTGAGCTTCTTTTCCGGCGGATTGATGCCGATCCACAGCACCTCATATTTTTCTTCCGCCTTTTTGGGAGGCGTCTTGCCGATCGCTTTTGCTATCTCTATCGCGCGTACGAGCCGGCGCGGGTTCTTTTGCTCGATAGTTTCGGCTCGAGTCGGGTCGAGCTTTTGGAGCATGCGCAAAAGCTGCGCGGGAGTCTTTTTCTCCAATTGCGCGCGCAATTTTTGCTTTGGCGGCACACTCGGGATACTCATGCGCCCCAGTAGGGCATCTACGTAAAGTCCGGTGCCGCCCACGATAATCGGCGTCTTTTCATTCTTGAGAATTTGAGAGCAAGCTATTTCGCCTAGCTTTACGAAGTCGTCGACAGTAAATACTTTTTTGGGCGAGGCAACACTTAGCAGATGGTGGGGGATGCCCGCCATTTCTTTTTTGGTCACTTTGCCAGTGCCGATGTCGAGGCCGCGGTACACTTGCCGCGAGTCGGCGGAGATAATCTCGCCGCCAAGCTTTTGCGCAAGAAAAATGCCGAGCGAGGATTTCCCCGACGCGGTAGGGCCGACCACTGCGATAACCTTTGGCCTCTGCACGGTTTCAATGTACATAACCGGTATAAAAAAGAAAGTACCCCGGCGCAAGCGCCGGGGTGCATTGATGCCTAGTCGTATTCGCGCGTGAGCGCGTACCACTCATGGTCCGGATCTACCGGCTCAACAAGCTCGTTTCCCGCTCCGGCCCCGGGCGTATAGGGATTGCTCCCTTCGTTCCAGACCCGGACATCGGTCATGGTTACGAGCGAGATGATATGTTTTCCTCCCGGAGTGGTATCGAACCCCGAGCGGTTGGCGAGGCACAGCAGACAGTCGTACACGTTGACCCGATGGCGGGCCAGTACGGCGTCGATAGCCGAGTCTCCGCTGGCGCCCGTCGTTACGACATCTTCGACCCCCAAGACCCATGATTTCTCCGAGAGATCCTCGTCAAAGCGCTGCAGAGCCATATGCCGGGCTGCGCCTTCGCCTTCGGGCTCAGTGAACCAGGCGAGCGCTTTAGGGAAACGCCGCGTCATCTCGTAGCCGAGCATGACGGCGCCCTTGGCAGGAGCCACGACCACGTCGGCGTGCAGTTGGAGGTTGCATGCCGAGCGCAGGTACACGTTCGCCCGTCGCACCAGCTCCCGCGTCGCCTCTTCCAGAAGCGCAGGGCGCTGGGAGATCTTGCTGCCCTTGAAGAAGGCGTTGCTGATCCTCCGCGTCCCCGTGGAACTACGAGTCGACAGCAGCGCGTAGGGCCGCTTGGGGTTGCCATCATGCTTCCAGAAGGCCTTGGCCTCGCGGAACTTGGCGTCCCAATATGCATCACTAGTGCTTGGAATATCCATGGGTCATGCCCTCTCGTTGGAACAAACTGACAAGAGCATAGCATTGTGTGGTGAAAAGAAAAGCACCTCTCCCGGAGGAGAGGCGCAGTAGTGCGAGAATATTATGCGACAGCGTGAACGGCCGCATCGAGTTCGGCGCGGATCCGCGCGGCTTCCCGGACGGGATCCTTTGCCAGCACGATCTCACGGCCGACGACGACGTAGTCGGCGCCCGCCAGAGCCGCTTCGGCAGGGGTCATAGGCCGCTTTTGGTCGTCGCTGCCGATGCCTTTTGAGCGCACCCCGGCGGCAACAGTAGTCATGCCCTCGAGAATGCCCTCGCTCTTCAGGAACGGGAGTTCCTTCGGTGCGGACACGAGCCCGCGGAAGCCGAGCGTCTTTGCGTTTTCCGCAAAACGCAACGCGGTGGGGCCGGGCACCTCGCCGAAACGCGATTTGCACTCTATGTCGTCCAAATCGCTCAGCACCGTCACCGCAAGCGGCATGGTGTCGCTACCGGCGCATACCTCTGCAACAAGCGAGAGACCATTATCGCTTATAGATGCATGGACAGTGAACATCTTCACGCCGAGCGTAACGATATTGCGCGCAGCGCCGTGCACCGTCGTACCGATATCGGTGAGCTTTGCGTCGAGAAAGACATCCTTCTCGAGCACTTCTTGGACGAACTCGCGTTTCAGCCGTGCGATGGATTTGCCGGTTGCGATGTCCTCGGCGTATATCGCCTCCAGGCCGATCTTGTACATGTCGACGTAGGGGTCGATGCGTCTGAACAGACCTTGCTCTTCTTTGCCGAAGACGCTCTTGTCATGGGCAAAGATTATTCTAATGCGTTTGGGCATCTGCCCCTCCCTTGTAAGGTCCAAAACTGCTACGCACACTACCACAGATCTATAAAAAATAAACTATGTGCCGGAGGAGGGAGTCGAACCCTCATCCCTTGCGAGACACGATTTTGAGTCGTGCGCGTATACCAATTCCGCCACTCCGGCAAACTACTCTGCTGTGTTAGAATATCTTTTATGGCAGGCTTTTACAACAACGCTATTTTTTGGGTCGAGGTCGACAAGATAAAGCCCAACCCCTTCCAGCCGCGGCGCGAGTTCGACGAGGCAAAATTGCGCGACCTGGCCAACTCGGTCAGGCAGTACGGCGTCATCCAGCCGCTCACAGTTTCGCGCCGCGAGGTAGAGAAGGAAGATGGCGGCTTAGCGGCGGAATACGAACTGATAGCGGGAGAGCGCCGCCTGCGCGCGGCAAAGCTCGCGGGTATATCCCAGGTGCCGGTCTTGATCCGCGATTCGTTTGACGACGACAAGACCAAGCTCGAGCTCGCGATAATCGAGAACCTCCAGCGCGAGGACCTCAACCCGATCGACCGCGCCAAGGCTTTCTCGCGGCTTGTGTCAGAGTTCGGCTTCAAGCACACGGAGGTGGCTGCAAAGATCGGCAAGAGCCGCGAGTATGTATCCAACACGATCCGACTCCTCAGCATGCCCGAGGAAATGCAGCAGGCGCTTGCCGACGGCAAGATATCCGAGGGCCACACGCGGCCGCTCATGATGCTGGTCGACAGGCCCGAGGAGCAGACGACGCTCTTTAAGGAGATCATGCTGAAGAGGCTCACCGTGCGGGACTCGGAGTCAATCGCGCGCCGCATCGCATACGACCGCGTGCGCAAAAAGGAATATCTGTACGCGCCCGAGATCTTGGAAATGGAGCGCGAGCTGACGGCTGCGCTCGGCACGCGCGTGGCGATAGAGCCCAAGGAAAACGGCGGCAAGCTCTCGATAGATTTTATGAGCGAGGACGATCTACGCGTATTGTTTGCGTCGCTTGCAGCCAGGATAGCTTCGAAGCCTGCTCAGGAAAAAAAGGTAGAGGTTCCGACTCCGGAGTCTCAAAACCTGGATGATCGCAGCAAAGAAGAGATCACAAAAGACGAAAACACCTTCGACCCGAGCAATTTCTCTATCTAGATGAAGACGATATATCTTGTCCGGCACGGTGAGAGCGAGGCGAATGTGGCTCTCGTGCACGGAAGCGCAAGTACACCGCTTACTGCGCGCGGTCGCGAGCAGGCCGCTTTTATTGCGGAGCGTTGCGCAAAGCTTCCTATTGATTTAGTTTTAGGAAGTACCATGACTCGCGCACACGATACTGCCGCGATAATCGCCGAAAGGATAGACGTACGGGCGGAATTTTCTGATCTTTTTGTTGAATGTCGTGGATTAAGTAAGTTTGAGTCCAAACCGTATAATGATCCGGAAGGGTCGGCCGCATGGCAAATAATCTGGGAAAACTTTGGGCCGGGATATCGTTTTGCGGACGAAGAAAACTTCGATGATAGAAAGGAGCGTGCGGAAAAAGCATTAACATATCTTACACAAAGAAAAGAGGATCATATTGTAGTTGCAACCCACGGGCTTTTCTCGCGCGTATTGATATCATATGCGGTTTTTGGCGCTTCTCTTACCGCTCGCGAATGCAATGCTTTTATGTCTTCGTTTGAGCTAGAAAATACAGGCTTAAGCGTGTTGCGATGGGATGAGGCTCGAAGGAGAAATCCTTGGCTTGTATGGGTCTGGAACGACCACGCGCACCTAGGCTGAATCCCATATATGAAAAAGAAGATCTATTTTGTCAGGCATGGCGAAAGCGTTGCGAACGCGGCCAATATGCATGCATCCGATACGTCGCCTCTGACCGAAAGGGGCCACGCACAAGCAGAGTTTATGGCCGAGCGTGCGATGAAGCTGCCGATCGGTGTCATTATTGCAAGCACTATGACGCGCGCCCAGGAAACCGCCAAGCATATCGCCGACAAGACGGGCCGAGTGATTATGAATTCCGCTCTATTTGTGGAAGGGCGCAATGCTTCTGAGCTTATCGGTAACTCCGAGCTTGATCCCGAGATGGCGCGGATACAAAAGATAATCGACAACAATTTTTATACTAATGGGCCGCGCTACTCGGACGAAGAGAATTTTGCAGAGGTAACTGTGCGAGTCGCGGCTGCACTCAAATACCTAGAGGATCTTCCGCAAGAGCACATTTTGGTAGTGACTCATGGATGGTTCTTAAAGGTTCTGCTAGCCTGCACGTTATTTGGAAAGGACATTCTATCGCGCGAGTGTGGCGTTTTTGTAAACGGCATTCATATGGAAAATACGGGCCTTTCGATCATCGGATACGATAACGAAAAAGACACGGCATGGCCGTGGTATCTTTCGGTCGTAAACGACCACGCGCATCTTGGCTAGAGTGCGGAGTTTTTCTTTTCTGCTTCCAAGGCGTTCCTGATATGCCTGCGCGCCATGGTTGTTTTGGTGAAGTCGAGCCATTTTGTTTTTGGCCGCGCGTTCTTTTTTGTCTGTATCTCGACGATGTCGCCGTTGTGGAGCTGCGTATCGAGCGGGACTAACTTTCCATTGACTTTTGCCCCAGCCACTCGGTTGCCGAGGTCGGAGTGTATCGCGTATGCAAAGTCTATCGGGGTTGCCTGCGTCGGCAAGTCCACCACGTCGCCGCGCGGGGTGAATACGAACACCCGGTGCGAGAATATGTCGCCGCGCACTGCGGTGTCGAAGTCGGGGTCCTCGAGCTCGTTTTCCTCGATCCCCGAGAGCCATTCGGGCACCGGCGCCGACCCGTAACGCGTGCGTGCGGGTTTTGCCGCCGCCGGAGCGGACTTCTCGTCGGGCTTCTGCTCCGCAGGCCGCCTGAAGCCCGGCAAGAGCGAACGTATCCAGTCAAAGCTCGAGCCGCGCCCTCGAGCGGGCCCGGCGGTAGCGCCCTTGCCGCGCTCTTTATATATCACGTGCGCCGTGATGCCGAACTGCGCGTCGCGATGCATCTCGCGCGTGCGGATCTGTACCTCGACTATGCCGCCGTCGCCGGCAAACACGGTGGTATGGAGCGACTGATACCCGTTGGGCTTCGGGAAGGCGATGTAATCCTTGATCTTGTAGGGGAGCGGCTGCCAGAGGTTGTTGACGATGCCGAGCACTCGGTAGCAATCCGCAATATTCTCGACCACCACGCGCAGCGCGGCGATATCGTAGACTTTGGCGACGTCGCCCTCCTTGCGCTTGAGCTTTTGCCATAGGCTCCAGAGGCCTTTTACCCGGTAGTCGGTCTCAAACTGCGTGATCTCGTTCTTGGCGAGCTCTTTTTTGAGCGTGCGCGTCATCTCCTCGAGGCGTTCCTGCGTCTCTTTTGCCTTTTCGGTCAACAATTTCTGCGCCTCGGCGTATTCCTCCGGGTACGCCCAACGGAAGGCGAGGTCCTCGAGCTCTTTACGCACCACTCCCATGCCGAGGCGGTGCGCGATTGCCGCATAGATCTCGAGCGTCTCAAGCGCAATGCGGCGGCGCTTTGCCTCCGGCACGTATTCAAGCGTGCGCATATTGTGCAGCCGGTCCATCAGCTTGATGATGAGCACCCGCACGTCCTTGCCGGTTGCGACCAGCAGTTTGCGCAAGCTTTCGCGGTGCCGCTCGGTACCGCGATATTTGAGATGTCCGAGCTTGGTCACGCCGTCTATCAAAAAAAGCACGTCTTTGCCGAACTCACGCTCAATGACCGCAGGATCAACGTGCATGTCCTCGATCGTGTCATGCAGCAGCCCTGCGGCGATGGTTTTCGAGCCCATGCCGAGTTCGGCCAGCGACTCGGCCGTGGCGGCTAGATGCGTCAAAAAAGGCTCGCCGGAGAATCGCTTATGGTCCTTATGCGCCTCGGCGGCAAAAGCGTAGGCCTTTTCGACCAGGGCGGTATCCTCCGCAGTAGGAGAGCTCATCTTGCCAACGATTTCCTTAGCATCGGGCATATACCCTTAGTATAGTACTTCTTTTCGATTTTGACGTATTTTATAAACCGTGCTATGATGTTTTTCGGCAAAGTTCATGCAACCACGGGAGTGCGCATGCGCGAAGACGAAATACTCGTGCTATTGGGAGTGCCCGAGGACGCTCTGAAGGCTCTGGCAGCCGGCATGGCATTGGAAGAAGCGGCTCTGCCAAAGAGCGGCGAGATCAGGGTGATCGATTTGATCGATCTGCTTTTTGAGCCCACTCCGGAGCAGGTCAGGATCGATATCGTCAAACGGCTCGAGTTCGACGATCTGATGCTGGACTTTTTGCGGCCGTTGCCATTCCACAAGGAACGCCCGTTTCATTTCCAGGAACTCCGTCCGCATAACTTTACGGGCGGGGTGCCGCGGCCGCATCAGGCGCGGCGTCCGGTTACGATTCATCGCCGCCTCCAGCGCGGCAGGAACATGTAGCAGCCGAGTATGCGAAGCGCGGGGACAATATCCCCGCGCTTCCTCTTTTTATTTCGCCTTCCTGGTAAATCCCCGACGCTTCTTTTCTTCTTTCAAAATCTCCATCGCTCTCGGCAAGTCTATCTGATATACGTCGTCTGTTTTAAGGGAGCGGAAGTCGGGCTTCGGCTTAGTATTGTGCGCGATATAGGGGCCAAAGCGGCCGACATTAGCGACTATATTCTCTCCCGTTTCGGGATGCACACCCAGCGTGCGCGGGAGGCTCAAATATTTGAGCGCATCTTCTATTGTTACATCCTCGGGCAGCTTTTCCTTCGGCACACTCGCGCGATGCGGCTTGTTCTTGGATTTTGAGCCCTTGCCGGTCGGTGTCTCGCCGACTTGCACATACGGGCCGAAGCGCCCGGTCAAAACATAAATGGGCTCACCGCTCTCCGGATAGGTGCCGATCGGCTTGGGCGGCTCGTTGGATATCACTTCGCCGGCTTCCGTGCGCGCGCCAAGGCACTCCGGGAAGCGTGCGCAGCTCATGAACTTGCCTTGGCGCGATAGCTTAAACACCATCGGCGAGCCGCAGATAGGGCACTTAAATTCTGCGGGGGCAGGGCCCAGATCGGTTATCTTGCCGGCCTCTTTATCGCGCGTTTTTACATCCTTGAGAAACGGCGTGTAAAAGTCGCCGAGCGTCTTTGTATACTCGCGCTTGCCCTGCGCGATGTCGTCAAGCTCGTCCTCCATCTCTGCCGTGAACGTATCCGATATGTAGGTGGGGAAGTTGTCCTCGAGGAAGGTCGAGACAACGTCGCCCGTGTCGGTCGGGATAAGCGAGCGGCCCTCCTTGAGCACGTAGCCGCGGTCCTGGAGCGTCTTCATGATGCTCGCATAGGTCGAAGGGCGCCCGATGCCGCGCTTCTCTAATTCTTTAATCAAACCAGCCTCACTGTATCGCTGCGGCGGCGTGGTCTGCTTTTCCTCAGCCGAGACATCCTTCACATCGAGCTCTTCTTTTGCCGAGACCTTCGGGAGTTCGACATCCTCGCCGGCTGCCTTCGGGTCGGCCTTGAGCCAGCCGTCAAATACGACACGCGAGCCGTTGGCCGCGAATTGCGGAACAGCTTTATCTTTTGTTTCTGCGACAATTTTTGTCTTGAGCAGCTTCGCGTCAGCCATCTGCGATGCCAGCGTGCGCGCCCAGATCAGTTCGTATAACTTTTTTTGCTCCGGCGTAGTGCCGATGCTCTCCTTTTCTATATGCGTTGGGCGCACTGCCTCATGGGCCTCCTGGGCATTTTTGGACTTGACGGTAAAGGTATGCGGCTGTACGTACTCCTTTCCGTACTTTTTTTCCACGTGCGCCAGCAGCGCCGCGCGCGCGGGAGCGCCGAGGTTAGTGGAGTCGGTGCGCATGTAAGTGATATGCCCCGCCTCGTAGAGCTTCTGCGCGATACGCATCGTGTTGGACGGCGAAAAGCCAAGACGGGTCGATGCCGCCTGCTGCAGTGTCGAGGTGGTAAACGGTGCACGAGGAGCGCGCTTCATTTCGCTTTCGGTCACGTCGGCGACTGTAAGCCCGTCTTTTTTGACCGCATTGATTATCTTTTCGACATCGTCCTTTTTGCGCGGCTCCTCGACGCACGTCAGCAGTAGAGCGTCTTTGTGCGCCGTCTGCGTCTGGGCGGTAATAACCCAGTAGGTCTCCGGTATAAACGCGCGTATCTCGCGCTCGCGCTCCATAATGATGCGTAGAGCGGGCGACTGTACGCGCCCGGCGGAGAGCCCGTATCGGACCTTCTTCCAGATGAGCCCCGAGAGGTCATAGCCCACGAGGCGGTCGAGCACGCGGCGCGCCTCTTGTGCGTAGCGCAGGTTTTGATCGATCTGGCGCGGGTTTGCCAGCGCCTCGGCGATGGCCTCTTTTGTAATCTCATGGAATACGATGCGCTCCGGCTTTTTAAGCTTGAGTTCCTGGCCGATGTGCCATGCGATAGCCTCGCCCTCGCGGTCCGGGTCGGTGGCCAATATCACCTCGTCGGCTTTTTTAGCGAGCGCTTGGAGTTCGTCGATGACCTTCATCTTGCCGGGCACGACTTCGTAATGGGGGACAAAGCCCGCCGGGATGTCGATCGCTTTTTTGTTGGACTTTGGGAGGTCGCGCACGTGGCCCACCGATGCGCGCACGACAAAGTCGCCTTTCTTGTCTATGTCGGAAAGGTACTTCTCAATAGTCTTCGCCTTGGCGGGCGACTCCACGATCACTAACTTCATATATTATAGAGTGTAGGACACTATATAAACGTCGCTTCGTTCGCAATTAAATCGAATTTAATTTCTCACTCCGCTAGTTTATAGTGTATCAGAGATACTACACGCGCTCGATCTTGCCAAGCCTTTCGGTGATGAGACCGCGTATCAAGAGCGAGGAGAGCGCAACGTTCGCGTCCTGGGCCGAAACCTCGGCGTATTCGATGACCTCGTCCTTAACCAGGGCTTCTGTCAGTGCGGTGAGTATCTTTACTTCAACTTCAGTCAGGTCTGTGGGGAGCATGCCTTGCTCGGGCTCCGCAGCCTTGAGGCCAAGCGCCTGCAAAATATCATCCGAGCTCTGTATCAGGGTTGCGCCTTCGCGGATAAGCTTGTTGACGCCGATTCCTGTCTCGCGGCCGAGCTCGTGGGGGATCGCGAGCACCTCGCGGTTATAGTCGAGCGCGAGCCGCGCAGTAATGAGCGTGCCGGACTTTTCTCCAGCTTCTATTATTAATGTAACAAGCGACATGCCAGCGCCGATGCGGTTGCGCTTGGCAAAGTCATGCAGCATCGCTTTATAGGGACCTTTTGTTTCGCTCACGAGCGCTCCGCCGCGCGTGAGTATACGCTGCGCCAATGCTTTGTTAGTAGAAGGATACAAACTTTTGTCGTCACAAGAAGAGGGAAGTACTGCAACTGTAGGCAATCCCACATCGAGGGCCGCGTTATGCGCCTCGCTGTCGATGCCGAGCGCCATGCCGGAGATTATTGCAACGGGCTGGCCGGCGAGCCCAGCGATGAGCTTCTGGCACATGCGCTTGCCGTACTGTGTTGTCGCGCGCGAGCCGACTACGCACAGCATTTTATACTCGATGGGTGGCATCTCACCACGATAATAAAGCCGCCTGGGCGCATCGGGGATCTCCTTGAGCAATGCAGGGAAATCGTCGAACTCCAGTTCTCGCAGAGGGAAAGTCATAACGCTCCCATCCTACTTAGATATATAAAAAAGAAAAGGCCGCGCAACATTCTATCGCGCGGCCCTCTGTAATTCGGCCCATTAGGTAAATCGGGCCACCACTGCCGTGGCGTCGTCGCCTTTGTTCGGCTGGAAATGCGCCACGAGGTCTTCGGCAGTCGCCCCTTTATCCATCATGAGGCCCAGCTCCTCCATGTCTTTCCCCCGCGAAGGCACCGAAGGATCGTAGATACCGTCGCTCATGACCACCACCCAGGTTCCCGACTCTGCGGTAAACCGCATGAGGTCCGGCTGGGTCGAAAGGACGCCGAGCAAGTCGTAGTCGCCGAATGCGCGGCCGAGCTGCAGACCGCCGCTGTTTCTGATTTTAGGATTGTACAAGTACATCTGTTGGTACTTGCCGCCGCGAGCTTCCGCCGCACTGCGCTCCGAGAGGTTTGTGCGGACGTTATGGTGGGAACTCAATTGCCTGTGGGCTCGCTTGGGGTTCCCCGCGACAATCATCGAGTCGCCGAGCACGGCGGTATGCACCTTGCCGTTGTTCCAGAGGCACGCGACGCTTGCCGTCGTGCCGCTATCAAAGGTCGAGGCTTCCTCGCCCACCTCCTTGAATATCGCCATGAGCTGTTCCTGGGCCGTCTCGGGCCGGATATGGAACAGCTTTTGCGACAAGGCTTTGACACAAAAATCGACGGCATAATTGCCAAAACCATGACCATCGCAAACAATGGCCACATGCCCGTTGGCGAGATCGACGATATTGGATCGGTCCTGATTGACCGATCTCTTATCACCCTTGCGGGTTGCAGAGCTGAAATTCCACATCAAGCGTCTCCTCCGATGAACTTTCCTGGGGAGTACCTTAGCATAGAGCCGCTTTTCTGACTATCATTTGTGTTGTATGCTTTTGTCATGCTCGACATCACGTTCATCCGGGAAAATCCAGACATTGTCCGTGCCGCGCTCAAGAACAAGAATCGCGAGGGAATAGACCTCGACCGCATCTTGGCACTCGCCGAGGAGCGCAAGCAGGCATCGGGCGCAGTCAGCGGCATCAACCAAAAGCGCAATGAGGCGCAAGCCGCGCGCGACGGCGAGGCTGGGAAAAAGCTCAAGGACGAGTTAAAAGCCGCCGAGGAAAAATATCAGGCGATCGAGAAGGAGCTGGTGGGGCTTTTGATCAAGCTTCCGAACATCCCGTCTGCCGACACGCCTATTGGGCGGGACGAGAGCGGCAACAAGGTTATCCGCCAGTGGGGAGAGAAGCCGAACTTCGCGTTTGCGCCAAAAGCGCACTGGGATATCGGGAAAGATCTCGGCATTATCGACAGCGAAAAAGCGGCCGAGGTGTCAGGTCCACGCTTTGTGTACCTCAAGGGCGACTTGGCGATGCTCGAATGGGCGCTCATGACGTTTGCCACCAAAGTCCTTACCTCGCAGGAGACGCTCCAAAAAATAATCGAGGCAGCGGGCCTCTCCCTCTCGAGCAAGCCGTTTATCCCGGTGATCCCGCCGCTCATGATGCGCTCGCAGGTGATGAACCGCATGGCGCGGCTCGACCCGATCGACGATCGCTTCTATCTTGATAAAGACGACTTGGTGCTGATCGGCAGCGCAGAGCATACGCTCGGGCCGCTCCACATGGACGAGATTATAGAGGAGGGGCAGCTGCCGCTGCGATATTTTGCAGTCACGCCGGCATTCCGCCGCGAGGCGGGCGCGGCGGGCAAAGATACACGCGGTATTTTGCGCCTGCATCAGTTCAACAAGATGGAGATGGAATCGTTTGCAAAGCCCGAAGACGGATTGGCCGAGCAGGACCTCATGGTCGCGATACAGGAATACTTAATGCAGCAGCTGAGGCTCCCATACCAGGTGGTTGCCGTGTGCACCGGTGACATGGGATTCCCTGACCAGCGACAGATCGACATCGAGACCTGGATGCCGGGCCAGAACACCTATCGCGAGACGCACACCTCGGACTACATCGGCGGCTTCCAGGCGCGCAGGCTTAACACCCGCCTCAAGCGCGAGAACGGGGAGAAGGAACCCATACATATGAACGACGCCACCGCGCTCTCACAGCGCCCGCTGATCGCGATTCTGGAAAACTATCAGAACGAAGACGGCTCGGTCACGATTCCGGAAGTACTGCGCTCATACATGGGCAAAGACAAAATAGAGAAGGCGTCTCATTAATATGGCCAGGGTCGTACTGCCGCAGTCAAAGCTCAAAGCGCGCCGCCGCCGGAGGCGCCTCGTGCTCGCGGGCATCGTACTTTTTCTGCTCCTCGTGCTCGCGGGCGGCGCAGTGGCACTCGCTTGGGCGCCGTTTGTGCGCATACAAACTATCGAGGTGATCGGCGCGTCCTCGGTGAGCACCAGCAGCGTCGAAAGCGCGGTGCGCAGCGAGATTGCCGGCACCTATTGGTACGTATTCCCGCGCGACAATGCTTTGTTTTACCCCGAGGCGCAAGTGCGCGCAGGGCTTCAGCAGCAATTTCCGGTATTTGAGAGCATCGCGCTGCGCGTGGAGGGCTTTACGAACCTGCGCGTGGACGTGCTCGAGCGCGGGCCGCACGCGCTGTGGTGCGGAGAGTCCGTCGCATCGTCATCGCCGTGCTTTCTGCTCGACGCAGGCGGCGTGGTGTACGCGCCTGCGGCAGATTTCTCCGGCGAGGTGTATATCAAATATTACGGCCACGCATCCGACGCGCAACCCAAGCAATTTCTCAACGCGGATGAATTCGGCGCACTCTCCGCCTTCGCCGCCGCAGCAGGGCAGCAGGCAAAGGATCAGGTCACAAGTCTGGAAGTAGGGGACACGTTTGCAACATTGCATTTTGCAAGCGGCTTTGCGCTCATGTTCTCGACCGCGGACAATACCGCGGACGTGCTGGAGCGCTTCCGCCTCGCGCTCACGGCCGACCCGTTTACTACGCACGCGCTTGCGGATTTTCAATACCTTGATCTGCGATTCGGGGATAAACTCTACTACAAGCTGAAATAAAAAAGCGCGCAGCGAATGATCGCTGCGCGCCGATATAGTCTGCCAACCTCTACCAGAAGAAGGCCTTGACTCGCGTGAACCAAGACTCTTTCTGGGCTGGTGGATTTTCACCATCTTCTGCCATTATCGGTCCCAAGATGGCATCCGTCTCAGGACTCAATTTCATCAGCGGCGCATCCTTTTTGACCACTGGGAGATGGGCGACAAATTCCTCTCCTTTGGAATGATAGTTAGTACGGAGCTTTGCTCCGCCTGCTTCGCACTGCATTACTGACTCCTCGTGTCTGCAGTCCAGTTGACTATTAGACCGCGAGTGGATACTGAAGTCAAATGAATTTATCAGACGGCTTTATTGGATGTTTCCAACTCAGTAAAATAAGAAAGCCCGCTATCTATAGATAGCGGGCTGGGGTATTCCGTGCTCGGGCTCCATCATCCGGGAGACACCGCGCGGCATTCCTCCTATGTCTGACAGGCAATATAAACCCTCTTTTACATACTGTCAAGCGGCCCATCAAATGCCATAGGTTTTATACTTTGTAACGACTTGACAAATGTAATCAATCATGCTAAACTCCCGGCAGCCTTGGAAGGGCCCGAAACCCGGCGCAAGCCGCAGAGTATAGGCCCGACAAGCACTTCGTACGTTGAAAACACCGGGAGAGAAATCCCCGGCTTCATACGTGCTATATACAAGGCCATTCTCCGCTTTAGGGCGGTTAAGGGTGGCCTGTTCTCACAGTCCGGCATGGGGCGAATGATCCTCGTGCCGGCCCAGCAAAGGAGAAGTACATTGAATACTTACTTCCTTATTCGGACGGATGCGCGCGTAAGCGCATTCCGGACCGCCAACATCCCCGTCGAAGACTTCCGCATCGGAAGGCAGGACGGGCTGGTGTTCAACGAGGCTCATTTGCCTCGCGTGCTTGAGGCGCTGCATTCGGAAGTTGAAAGCCGCAGACCCACGCAATACGAGGGGATCACGGCTATCACACTCCAGCGCGCCCCGGCCAACCGCGCTACGGCTAATCGTGCCGCGACACCGGCTGCGCCGCCGCCTTCGGCCTCCCGCGTCGTCACTGTCGCGCAGTGGTCGCGGGAAGCAAGCGAACGCATTCGCGAGCAGTATGTCGCCATCGCACGCGACTTCGTCTCGCTTTTGCGCACGCCCGAGATCGTCATCCATGACAATCGGGAGGCTTACAGGGGCACTCCCGCGGTCTTAGACGGCAAGTTCCATATCCAGCTGTGGTCGTCTCTCGTAGGCGAGGTTCGGACGGTCGGAGGTCCATTTATACTTTGGGGGGAAACACTCTCAGAGAGAGCGTGGAATATCCGCACTCCGTCCGGCCAAGGCATCAGAGTCGAGGACGATGCCGGTGTGCAGATTGGGGAGCTGGTGCAGAATAACCTCTACATCTTCTATCCCATCACCAACTCGGACTTCCGGAACTCCGCGAGCATCTTCCGCAAGATCCTCGAGGAAGCGGTCTTTCTTAGGACCGCAACCGACGAGCAAAAGGCAGCGCGTGCCCGGCGGCGCGAACAGGTACTCGTTCGGGTCATGGAATGGAATGCCTCAAGCGCCATGCGTGCCGAGTTTCTTGCAGTAGCGACCGAGCTTGCGCCGGCATTCGGCAAGCAGATGGTCCTGCATGCGTGGAACTCGTATCACGACAAAGCGCCGTACGCCGACGGCAAGATGCACGTGTGCATTAATGCGTCGCCGCACCTCAATGGGGACGGTCATATGCGCTCCGAACTCTTCGGGGCGTCGCTGCGGTTCGTTAGCAACGCGGAGATCCTGGCCCCTTCGGGGGACGGGGTTACCATCAAGGATGAGGATGGAAACCAAGTCGGCGAAGTCGTCGGCGAAACCATTTACATCCACTATGCGCTCGTCAGGGAAGAACTTGGTATCGCCTGGGACGGCAAACCCGCATCGGCGCTCTTCCGTCGTATTCTCGAGGAAGCGGCATTCATGATGACCGCGACCGATGAGGAAAAGGCGGCGCGTTCCCGACAGCAGGCACGGCAGACGCCGGTGCGCGCTTCTAACTGGAGCGGGGCATCGGCATTGAAGGTGGAGTTTGTCGCGGTAGCGACCGAACTTGCACCGGCGTTCGGCGGCAAGCAGGTCATTATCCACGACGACTATCGCAGGGAGAAAAGCCATGCGCCGGAAAACGACGGCAGGGTGCACGTGTGCATCTTTTCGTCGCCCAACTACCGGACGCATCGCAGCATGAGCCAGACCCTGTTCGGGGCGAGGCTTGCGTGGGGGCGCGATTGCAAAATCGTGCGCCCCTCGGGTGAAGGGCTGCTTATCGAGGACGACGCCGGCAATCAGGTCGGCGAGCTCATCGGTGACAGTCTCTACATCCACTACCCACTTTCTGCTTCTGCGGACCTTCGTCTCTCTTGGGACGGCAAGTCCGTATCTGTGCTCTTCCGCAAGATCCTCGAGGAAACGATCACCATCATGACCGCGACCCCCGAGGAAAAGGCGGCACGCGAGGAGGACCGGCGCCAAAAGCGCCGCGCCGCTTCGCGCGAAGCGTACATGAAGGCGTGTGCCCGCCGGATTGAAAAGACTATCGAAGGCACGAAGCGTGCGATCAAGGACAACGAGACCCGCGTCAATCAGCTCCAAGAAGAACTCGTGAAGTGCATTCGCGAGGGAAACGGAGCTCGGCGCAAGCTCGAGCAGTTGGAGGCATCCAACGCCGGAGTCGAAGAAGGCTACGGCAAGGAGTTCGACAATCTGCTCGAGGTCGACAAGGTCCGTGACGTGCGCATCGAGGAAGGCGCGATCGAGGTGTTTACCGACATCCTCTATTGCGTCGATCCGCGCTCGAAGAAGAAACATGAGATAGGCGCCTTCCGCATCGAGGTCGGGCTCAACGGTCAGGTCCGTTGGTTCAACCTCACGCGGAAGATAAATGGTCATGATGCACCGCACGTCTTTTCCGGAGACGGTTCGGCCTGTCTCGGTAACATGCATGAAATACTGCCCGAGCTCGTCGCTAATTACGAGTTCGCGGCGCTTGCGATGGTGGCTATCCAGTTCATCGAGTCGGTCAACACCGATGACTCAGCCGGAAAGCACATCAGCGATTGGCCAGTCGCGGCCTAACAAGAGGAGAAGTCGCATGAAGCTTACAGCGAAACGGCCGCGCCAGGCAAAAAAGACAAAGTCCGTCCCCAAGCCCGCGCTGCCGTTCGTGCAACAGCGTACGCCGGGTCGGATCGAATTCATCGATAGGCCGGTCCCTCATGTGTATGTCAGCCGGGACGCATACTCCCGGATGTATCACTTGGTGGACATCGCCCATGAAGAAGTCGGCTGGCTCGGCACGGTCAAGATGACGAGGCTTGGCAACTTCGTCATCGAGGAGGTGTTCCTCCTTGAACAGGAGGTTACGTCGGCTCAAACTGAGCTTTCCACGGAAGGACAGGCAAAGCTTGTCCAGCACCTCATCGAAACTCGCTCCGACGGCATGGACGTGGCTAACCGGCTCCGGTTCTGGGGCCACAGCCACGTCAATATGTCGACCGATCCGTCTTACCAGGACAATCGGCAGATGGACGAGCTCCGGGACAGCGGATGCCCATGGTTTATCCGGGGCATCCTCAACAAGCAGGGGGTCATGCGGTTCGACATCTTCTTCTGGGATTCCGGAGTGAAGGTGATCGACGCCGCGTGGTCCATCTGGGACCAGATCGACGACAGCATGCGGGCCGAGCTCGAGACCGAGTTTAACGACAAGGTCTCGAGGAAGGTCTATCCGACCCATACGGTTGTTTCATCCTGGAAGGGAGGCCCACAGCCAGCCCATCCTGGGTATACCGGGGAGATCTCGGGCAACCGTACCGGCAGGATCGTCGTCCTCGATCCGACGATGACGCATGCAGGGGAGACATCCAGTGTCGGTTGACCCCCTGCGCCACATAACGGTGTTTCCGCCCTATGCATTCGGCGCGCGTCGCGTCGATGTCATCGGGTGCGGAGCCACCGGATCACGCGTCGCTCTTTCGCTCGCGAAGCTGGGCGTGGAGAACATCCACATCCACGACTTCGATACGATCGAGGATCACAACGTCGCCAATCAGGCCTTCGGGCTCGGCGACGTCGGCGCACTCAAGACCGAGGCGCTCGCGCGCCTCATACACGAAGCAACCGGCGTGTCGGTCCAAACGCACGCCGAAAAGGTCACGGCCTCAAGCGAGCTCGGGGAGATCGTATTCCTGCTCGTCGACACCATGACCGACGGAGACGGCTCCAGAAAGGCGATCTGGGACGGGGCGCTTAAGTTCAAGCTCCGCACCAAGTTGCTGGTCGAGACCCGCATGGGCGCCGACAACGGCCGCGTGTACGCGTTCAATCCCAGCAAGCTCGGTCATATCCGGGAATGGGAGCAGACGCTCTACACCGACCAGGAGGCAGAGGTATCCGCTTGCGGGGCCTCCATCTCCGTCGGCCCCACGGCCGAGGTCATCGCTGGACTCGCCGTCTGGCAGATGGTACGGTGGTTCGCTGTAGAACGGGGGGAGCAGGACGACCTCGACAACGAGATCATCTTTTCGCTCCGCCCGTCGATGGCAATCATCAACCGTCAGTTCTAGGGGCTCTGCATGCGGAGCCTCATTCAGTGGTTCGGGTCGCTCTACAAGCGGCCCGCGACAAGTATCGCCGTACGGCGGCCGGCAGGACCGGTTGCATACGTCGATTGCGGAAGGGATATCGCCTTTGCGGCCGACTTCGTTGTCGGCATGACGCTTTCCGAACTGCTGGTCTGGCTCCAAGAGAACTGCTCGATGAGATCCGGACATAGCTACGGTAAGGAAAGGCCTTGGCTGCCGGAAAGGCTCCGGCTCGCCAACGCAGACGATGTTCCGATGGACTATGTGATCCGCGAGGGAGACTACGTCTGCCTCGCGGATCCCGCACTGCCCAGTTCTGAAAAAAGACTGCAACTGCAACAACTCTGATCCTGGCTTTATGGATCACGACGGACTGTACAAGTCGTTAAACCGAGCAACGCCATGTGGAGGAAAAACCATGGCCACCGCAACTGCTACCCGTTCGCGTTCCACCGCCGCCCGCAGCGCTCCGGCTCCCAAGGCCAAGTCGGCCAAGGATCCGGGCTTCATCGAAGTCCGCGTCGGGCGCCTGCCCGGCCGGATCGAGTCGATCGCCCTCAACGGCGGCCGCACGGTCAAGGACGCGCTTGAGGGCGCGGGACTCTCGGCCGACGGCAAGGAGATCCGCGTCCAGGGCAAGGCGGCTACCTTGGCAACCGAGCTCAAGGCCGGCCACACCGTGCTCCTGGTCGGCAAGATCAAGGGCAACTAGTCGGCAGACGTCCGACCAGCAACAGCAAGCAGGGGCAGACCTTCGGGCTCCCCCTGCTCATGGGTTCTTTGTTCGCGTGCGTACAGCGTGGGGCGAGTCAGGGTTTTTGATCCTGCTCGCTCCTCTTCTTCGGCCCGCAACAGTTGTTGGCCGAAGCTGGAGGAGAGTCCATGATTCCGCCGGGCTACATTCGCGGATGGTGAGCTAAGGGCTCCCGCGATACAAGAACCCTTAGAGAGTTCGTGGTATAGAGACTCGCCGCACTTGGAGCGACTTTCTGTACACGGATTTCACAGCCACTTCAAGACTTCGTCTCGTTCTTTATAATAGAGTCTTTGGAAGATAGACAGTAAAGAACTTCCATCCAAGTCTGAGGAGCGGGCTAGTCATGACAGGCACCGTTCTTTTGCACAGAACCTACTGAGGAAAATGGTGCTGAGCGTATGCAGATTCCGCTGGTTCTGCTCCGGACAATCGTGCATCCGATGTTTGGAGGTGTTATGGCGCAAGGGGAGAAAGTGTTCGCAGGACCGCGTGATCCTGCGGAGGCTCCCGAGCGTGGACTTTCACGGCAAAGCCTTTCGTGTCGTTAGCCGCTAGGGCGGATGATCCCGAGAGATCTCTTCACTGCTTGGAGGAGAGCGCAGTGATTCGAGAGGCCACTACCAGGGCAGATTTTCTATATAAATATAGAAGATCTGCCCTTTATGTTTTCTAGACAAGTGTGCCGACTCGCACTACTGTAAGTGGATGGATAGTTTCTGGGACTCTCTGCCGAAGCCTTTTTTTGTGCTGGCGCCTTTGGCCAATGTTACCGACGCGGCTTTCCGGCGGCTTATCGCCAAGTACTCCAAGCCCGGCGGGCCGCAGGTGATGTGGACCGAGTTCGTATCGGCCGATGGCTTGGCTCTCGCGAACGAGGAAGGCAAGCGCAAGCTCATGTGCGATCTCTTATACAGCGAGGCTGAGCGGCCCATCGTCGCGCAATTTTTTACCGCGACCCCGGAGCATATGGAAAAGGCTGCGGCCCTCGCGCAAGAGCTGGGCTTTGACGGCGTCGACATAAACATGGGCTGCCCGGACAAAACGATCGAAAAGCAGGGCGCCGGGGCAAAGCTCATTTTAAATCCCGAGCTTGCGGTCGAGCTTATTGCGGCGGCAAAGCGCGGCGCGCCGAACTTGCCCGTCTCGGTCAAGACGCGCCTCGGATACAACAAAGATATTTTAGAAGAATGGCTGCCGAAGCTGCTCGCTGCCGAGCCTGCGGCGCTGACGCTCCATGCGCGCACGCGCAAGGAGATGTCCAAAGTCGCCGCGCATTGGGACAGGGTAAAGCGTGCAGTCGAGATCCGCAATGAGTTGGGGAGTAAGACATTGATCATCGGTAACGGCGACGCGCTGGATATGGATGATGCAAAAAAGAAGGCAGCTGAATCGGGAGCCGATGGTGTGATGTTGGGCCGCGCGATTTTTGGTAGGCCCTGGTTATTTGCCACAGCGCCAGAGAATTCTCCTTCGCTCGAGGTTCGCCTCCGTATCGCAATCGAGCATACCAAGCTTTTTGAAGAGCTTTTGGGAGATATCAAAAACTTCGCGATCATGAAGAAGCATTTTAAGGCGTATGTGGAAGGGTTCGACGGCGCCAAGGATCTGCGCGTGCAGCTGATGGATGCAAAAAATGCCGACGAAGTAGAGAGCCTGATTGAAAATTTCCTTGCGGCAAGGTAGTCTCTAGGTATGAACGAAGTCGTGCATGCGGACATCTTCTTTTTTATCGCCTCGCTGGCAGTGATCTCCATCACCCTGGGCCTGCTGATGGTCTTGTACTATGCGATACCTATCGCGCGGGACTTGCGTGCCATGACTGCAAAGGTGCGCAAGGCGAGCGACGAGGTTGAAAAGGACTTTGAGGACCTGCGCGCGACGCTGCGCGAGGAAGGGACAAAGGGCAAGACGCTGCTTAACATGGCATTTGGTTTTCTCACCCGAATGGTCGAGGTGCCGCACAAGCCGCGCGCCAAGGCTAAGAAAGCCCCGCCGCCTTCACCAAAACCATAGTTTGAGTAGCGTATTACTAATGTTCGGATACTGATTCATTAATTACTTAGCAAAATAAAATGGCAAAGAAAAACTCAGGAATGAAGATGTCGGTCGGAATGGGAGCAGGGCTCGCAGCAGCGGCCACGGCAGGCGCGGCGGCGTATTGGCTCTACGGCGCCAAGCACTCGGCACAGCACCGCAAGATAGCTAAGAGCTGGATGCTCAAGGCGCGTGCGGAGATGCTCGACGCTGTCGAGAAGATAAACGATATCGACAAGGCGCAGTACCTGGCGCTCGCGCAGAAGGTCCTCACGCAATACGGCGGCAAGGCTGGCGCCTCGACCGCGCAGATGAATGCGATGATGCAGGACTTCAAGAACGCATGGAGCCACATGCAGGCCGCGCAGAAGAGCGGCAGCAAGGGGGCAAAGGGCGCA
The DNA here is from genome assembly GCA_964559665.1 of uncultured Candidatus Saccharibacteria bacterium. Classification (GTDB taxonomy): domain Bacteria; phylum Patescibacteriota; class Minisyncoccia; order Phycocordibacterales; family SBAW01; genus GWA1-54-10. The sequence goes on along the minus strand of CAZLHN010000001.1, from coordinate 2,497 downwards.
AAGCGCATGGGCAAAAAGGCGGTAAAGAAGGCGCGCAAGGCCGTTTCGAAGAGATAGCATAAAAAGGGTATACTAGGCGCATGGCAAAAGGCTCTGACGAGGCACTGCATGCGCCTTTGGCGTTGTATCGGAAGTACCGGCCTTCCTCTTTCGCCCAGGTACGCGGGCAGGAGGAGGTCGTTTCAGTGCTTGAGGCTGCGGTTAAAAAAGGCGAGGTCGCGCATGCCTACCTCTTTGCCGGCGGGCGCGGCACAGGCAAGACCTCAATGGCGCGCATTTTGGCGCGCGCGCTTGGCACGAATGAGCAGGATATCTACGAGATGGATGCGGCGAGCAACCGCGGCATCGACGAGATCCGTGAGCTACGCGAAGGCGTATCGACATTACCGTTCGACTCCAAGTACAAGTTTTACATAATCGACGAGGCGCACGCTTTGACCAAGGACGCATGGGGCGCATTTTTGAAGACCCTGGAGGAGCCGCCCGCGCACGCGATATTCGTCCTTGCGACGACCGAGCTCGACCGCGTGCCGGAGACCATCCAGTCGCGCTGTCAGGTATTCCGCTTTAAAAAGCCCAGCCACGAGACGCTTAAAAAACTGGTGCTCGACGTAGCCAAGAAGGAGGGCTACAGCCTCGAGCCCGCGGGGGCCGAGCTCATAGCGCTTGTGGGTGAGGGCTCCTTCCGCGACACGCTCGGCACGCTGCAGAAAGCGCTCACCATATCGCAGGACAAGAAGCTCTCCGAGGAGGAAATCGCAAAAGTAATCGGGGCTCCTTCCGCCGGACTGGTCAACGACTTCCTGCTCGCGCTGGCGCGCAATAATACCGGCGACGCGCTCGCCGTCTTCCACAAAGCGATCGAGAACGGCTCGGAGCCGCAGCTCTTTGTGCTGCTTGCGGTCAGCCGCGTGCGCGGGGTGCTGCTGTTGCGCTTTGCGCCAAAGCTAAAAGGGGAATTGGGCGAGCAATTTGGGGCCGATGACCTCAAGGTGATCGAGCAGTTGGCAGGCAAAGAGGGGCTCGCAATAAACTCTCAGATGTTGGCGGAACTTTTATCCGCGCTCATCGAGACTCCGCGAGCCCCCCTGCCTGCACTCCCTATGGAGCTTGCCTTGTATAGGCTTTCAGCGACCTAGAACGTAATACCCGCCGGCACTACCAGGTCGGATGCGACCGGAGACCACGGGTGGCACTCCGATGATACCTGCGAGTCGTCCGATATCGTTCCGCCTGTCGGCTGCGGCACGATGGCGCTCGACGCGGTTATGGTTGCCTTGGTGCCTACCGACTGGCCATCCACCCACGTGTAAGCGGTTGTGCCGCTGCGGAGCGTGTGGATAGTAACCGTCTGACCGTTGACCGTGCTCTGGAAGTCGAGCCGGGTCTTGCCACCTGCGCTGTAGATAGTGCCCATCGTCTGTCCGCCGCCTGCCGTGGTGGCGGTAAGCGTACAGGTGTAGTTGCCGCCCTGCGTCACAAGCGTGCGCAGCGTGCCGGTGCCCGCGATAGTCGTGCCCTGCCCGCCGGTGGCGGCGCTGGTACTCGTGTCGGTGCTGCTGGCGGTAGTCGACGGAGCCCCCGCGGTGTTTGTCGAAGACATCCAGTACCACGCGCCCGCTGCGACTATCAAAACGACGATCACCCCAATGATGATATTTCTATTTGTCATATATATAGATGCTTAATGAATAACACTTATTAATAATGCCCCTGTAGTAAGCCACACTCAGTATGATGCATTCATGAAGAAAAGGGTAGGCCGCACGTTGACTGCAGGATGGCTAGAAAGGCCGCGATTTGCTATCCTCAGCTTGTATTGCCCGATCGTCTAATGGTAGGACAGAGGCCTTTGAAGCCTTTAATTGGGGTTCGAATCCCTGTCGGGCAGCCAATTTGAGATAGGTTCGGACTCCGAAGAGCAAGTCGGAGGATGATTTTCTTTAGTCGCTCAATTAGCCCTATATTGGTATACTCCGGTCGTGGCTAAACCGACCAAAACAGTAGTCCAAAAACTGCAGACCAAACTCTCAAAACTCAAAGAGGATGGCCTTACAGTTACAGCAAAACAGGTCAAAATAGGAAACAAGCTTCTTTTTAAGTATTCGCCTAAGAATATTTCATACACAAGGACCCGATATTTCCCTTCGATGAAAGAAGATATTGTCGAAGAAGATTTCACGGTAGATATACTTCTTGACCACCAAACGCTCAACATTCTCTCCGGCCAAATACAAAACCCCCCACGAGGAGCAAGTAAGGTCATCGATATGATCCGTCACGCAGAGCCTAAAATAGATTCGATAAGCATTGGCGGTACAGAAAATAAAATTGAAGACAGAAAGATCTTCATTACGAACGATCTTTACTTAACCCTCACTGCTATTAACAGGGAAGAAGGGAGAGATAAGGTTACTAGAGTAAGAAATCGTGTAGCTCCCTTTCTTAAAGATAGTTTTGGTCTTGAAACGCCCGAGTTAACGACTGAACGAGATTA